>JAIRPC010000023.1 GCA_031257215.1 Eubacteriales Family XIII. Incertae Sedis bacterium | reverse complement strand
TCGATATACCCCGTCAGCGCGGGTATTGCGATAGCCGCCAGTATCGCGAGTATCACGAGTACGACGATTACCTCTACAAGCGTGAAGCCCCTCTTCTTATTCTTTTGCATCCGCTTCTTCAATACCATTAACATTAATATACTCTCCTTTTCTTTTTGGAAACGAAGCCTGACAGCCTTGCCGCCAAGCATCGTCTCCATCTTTCTACGAATTTCCCTTTTGCTATACCGTGTTGCGCCACCCTGACGAGGTTTGGGTCGGGTATTGTCGACCCGCTCGTGTTTGGCAATAATAACTATATGCGATAAAATTATCGCGTTTTACACACCAAACGGATATTTTATTTTGCGCGAAAGAAGAAATAAAGAACGAATAGAGAGCGAATAATGGGCGAATGGTGAGAGAATAATAATGAAAAGTGGCTGCTTATGGATACAAACCCAAAAACAGCCACCATGCACCGCGCCATCTCAAGCCGTCCGCAATTCCGTCCGCAAGCGCCGCCGCCATCGCAATTCCCTTGCAAGCACCGCCGCCTGGGTACGGCTCTATCCCGCGGCCTACACCCGCGCCGCCACCTCGCGGATGAAGGTTTCCGTGTCCACCTTGCGCTTCGTCTCTAGCCGCGACAGCGCGTAGAGGTCGCCCGTCATCACGCCGTCCTCGATGGTTTTCACGCAGGCGCGTTCGAGCTTTTTCCCGAAGTCCCGCAGCTCGGCTATCCCGTCCAGCTCGCCGCGCTTGCCGAGTGCGCCCGCCCAGGCATAGATGGTCGCGACCGAGTTCGTGGACGTCGTTTCCCCGTCCATATATTTATAGTAGTGTTTTTGCACCGTGCCGTGCGCGGCCTCGTATTCGTAGTAACCGCGCGGGCTGACCAGCACGGACGACATCATGGCAAGGCTGCCGTACGCGGTCGCGACCATATCGCTCATCACGTCCCCGTCGTAGTTCTTGCACGCCCAGATGAAACCGCCGTCGGAGCGCACGACGCGCGCGACGATATCGTCTATCAGCGTGTAGAAATACTCGATGCCCGCCTGCTCGAAAGACTCCTTGTATTCCGCGTCGTAGACCTCCTGGAATATATCGCGGAAGCGCCTGTCATACGTTTTCGATATGGTGTCCTTCGTGCCGAACCAAAGATCCTGGTTCGTGTCGAGCGCGAAGCCCATGCAGGCGCGCGCGAACGATTCGATGCTCGCGTCCGTGTTGTGTACGCCCTGGACTACGCCCGCCGAGCCGCCGAATCCGTGGATTGGCAGGCGCGCTTCGCTGCCGTCCGCTTCCGTCACGAGCAGCTCCGCCTTCGCGCCCTCACCGGCGCGGCGCTCCACATTCTTGTAGATATCGCCGTAGGCGTGACGCGCGATGGTGATGGGCTTTGTCCACGTCGGGATATACGGCACGATGCCGCCCGCGAGGATGGGTGCGCGGAAAACCGTGCCGTCCAGTATGGCCCTGATGGTTCCGTTCGGGCTCTTGTACATCTCTGACAGCCCGTATTCCGTAACGCGTTCGTCGTTCGGCGTGATGGTCGCGCATTTGACGCCGACGCCCAGCGACTTGATAGCTTCGGCGGCCTCGCCCGTTACCGCGTCCTTCGTGGACTCGCGGTGTTTCAGCCCGAGGTCGTAATAGTCCGTTTTCAGCTCGACAAAAGGCTCGACCAGCAGCTCCTTCACCATCGCCCAGATGACGCGGGTCATCTCGTCCCCGTCCATCTCCACCAGCGGCGTATTCATCCTAATCCTATCAGTCATAAAGCTACAAACCTGCCTTTCATTATTATTGCGTTAATTATTGCCCCAATTATTATACCAGACGCATGCGGAAGCTCGGAAGAAGGGCGGCTTATTAAGGCAGTTTTAAGCCGCCGTCTATATTATTGTAACGATATCAAGGGTTTGGCCTGCGCGGGGATGTTCTCCCGATTTGATTGTTTTGATATAATGAAGGTGCAGGCGGCACAGTGTGAAAGGACAGTCGGCTTATGAAAGTTTTGATGGTCGAGGACGAGCGCTATCTGGCGGAAGCCGTGGCGCGGATTCTGAAGAAGAACAACTACGATATCGACCTTGCGTTCGACGGCGAGGAAGGGTATATCGCGGCGGCGAGCGGCGTCTACGACGTTGTGCTGCTCGACATCATGCTGCCGAAGAAGGACGGCATCACAGTGCTGAAAGAACTTCGCGCCGACGGTGTCACGACGCCCGTCATCATGCTCACCGCGCTCGGCGAAATAGAGGATCGCGTCAGGGGGCTTGACAGCGGCGCGGACGACTATCTGCCGAAGCCATTCAAAACAGAGGAGCTGATGGCGCGGATGCGGGCCGTGCTGCGGAGGCGCGGCGAGCTGCTGCCTGAGGGCGCGCTCTCGTTTGGAGACATCGAGTACAACCCGAACACGCTAGCGCTGTCGCGCGGCGACAAATCCTTCAATCTCACGAAAAAAGAAGGCAACCTGCTCGAATATCTCCTGGCGAACCAGGGCCAGGCGCTTTCCCCCGATGCCATCATCGAGAAAGTCTGGGGCTGGGACAGCGAAGCCGAGGACAACCACGTCCAGGTCTACATCTCGTTCCTTCGAAAAAAGCTGGCGGGGCTGGACTCTGAAGTGAAGATAAAAACCATCAGGAACGTCGGCTATACACTCGTGGAATGTTAAGGAAACTCAGGAACAAATTACTACTGTTCAATATGCTGTCGCTCACGGCTGTGATGGTGGCATCATTTGCCGTCATATTCTTCATGCAGTTCCAGCTGACGCGCAGCGCCGACGCGGAAAGGCTGGCGGAGATTCCGATAGACGTGATAACGAACGCCATGCTCGAGCGGCGCAACGCGAACGCGCAGGCATATGGCACGATGGGGCCGGACGGCGCTACGGCTGGGGCTATCGGCGAGGGCGACCCGAGCGGCGCGGACGCGGCGGGCGGCATCTCAGGCGGCGAAGGTCTGTCCGGCGGTACGGGCGGGCAAAGCGAATCGAGCCAGCGCCCCGAAAGCCCGTTCATCGACAATTCCGGACCCGACCTCGCGCTGGATTATTCCAGCTTCTTCGTGCTGAACGTCGATACACAGGGCGAGCTGAGCGCGTTTTCGCGCGTGGAGCTGTCGGACGACCAATATATCAAGGCGGCGGAGATGGCGCGCGGGCACAACAGCGGTGTGTCGAAAACAGGCGAGATAAAGCTGGGCGGCTCGCACTGGCTTTATTCGTACAGCGCGAGGGTAGCGGGCAATATGCCGCTCAGCGACGAATCGCTGAGCCAGATAGCTTTGAGCGGGCTTCCCGTGAACGAGAGCATTGTGTTCCTGAATATCGACTCGTCCGACAAGGCGATGAAAAGGCTTCTTCTGAATATGTTCATCCTCGGCGCGTGCGTCATAGCGGGGCTGTTCATCATCTCGCTGCTTCTCAGCAACAGGGCGCTGAAGCCTACCGAAGAAGGGCTTCGCAGACAGCGTAGGTTCATCGCGGACGCATCGCACGAGCTGAAAACCCCGCTCGCGATAATAGACGCAAATGCGGAAGCGGCGCTCGCCGAGCCCGCCGAATCCGCGGTGTGGATAGGGCGCATCGCCGACGAGTCGGAGCGTATGCGCGGGCTCATCGAGGACTTGCTGTTCCTCGCGCGTTCGGAGGACGCGGCCGCCGTGCCGCTCGAAACCCTGCCGTTCGACCTGTCGGCTGCGGCGGAACGCGAGATAGGAAGCGTGGAAGCGGTGCTGTTCGAGCGCGGCATCACGCTGGAGAGCAAGATGCCGTCGGGCAGCGGCGTGATAGTGAACTCGGACTCCGCGAGGGTCAGGCAGGTGATACTCATCCTGCTGGACAACGCCATGAAATACACGGACAGGGGCGGCCACATCACGGTGGAGACCGGCATCGTGCGGCGGTTCGGCTTCATCAAGGTATCGAACACAGGCGAAGGCATCTCCGCCGCGGACATGCCGCATATCTTCGACCGCTTCTACCGCGCCGACAGATCGCGGACATCGCAGGGCGGCAGCGCGGCCCCGGGCGGCTACGGGCTGGGGCTGTCCATAGCCAAAGCCATAGCGGAAAGAGCCGGCGGAAAAATCTCCGCCGAATCCGAAAACGGCCTGACCGCGTTCACGGTAGAGCTGCCCCTGGCGTGAGTGAGCGGGCGCGAGGCAGTGCGGCCTTTGATGACATAGCAAGCAGTACACGAAAAAACGCCGCTGCGGGCAAACCCGCGACGGCGTTTTTTATGCTGTGTATGACTTTCTGTTATTTCACCTTCTTGCTGATTCGTGTTTTGCTCCACAGCCCGTAGTATTTCTTGCCCGCGACCGTTTTGTACGCGCGTGCGCGAACTTGGTATGCCTTGCCGCTGTTTAGCTTTTTGATAAGCAGGGAAGCATTCTTCGCGGACACGGTTTTCGTTTTCCACTTCGCCGCGCCCTTTGCGCGGTACCCTATATTGTACCCCGTCACCTTCTGCGCCGAAGCCGCCTTTGCCCATTCTACGGTAAGGCATCTCTTTCCTGCTTTAACGTTCTTCACCGAGAGTTTTTTCGGTATGATTCGGAACGTGACAGCCTTTGTCTCCGTGTATGAACCCGTTCCGGTAATGGTAACGCTGCCGATGCCGATGGCCTTGTTCGTACCATAGGACAGAGTGTAGTCTTTGTCCGCGGTCAATGTCTCGTCGCCTATCTTTACTGTGAGCGCGGGCTTGATCTGTTTGCCGGTCCACGCCTTGTCAGAGACGGGCGCGACGCTTGCGGACGCGATGGATACAGCGCTCGGCGTAGATGTTGGCGTCGGTGTGGGCGTCGTGCTCGTTTTGCCGTCGTCTGTGGGATTGGTAGGCGTGGTGTCCTCCTCTTTCACGAGCGCCTTTGCGTCCTCCATTATTTTCTGAATCTCGTCCGGATTCAGCGCGCTGTCGTACATGACAAAATCGTCGGCAAGGAAGGTAACGTCATGGCGCCCTGCCGTGCCGCTGCCATTGAACCCGCCATGCTCCTCGGTGTAGTTCCAAGGGCTTGAACCGAAGAACGTCGCCCTGTTGCGCCCTTGGCCTGTTACGCCGCCGATGCCCCCTGACAGATCCGCGTCCGCTTCAAAGACCTGCTCTCCGTCCACATAGCCGCGCACCTTGTCGTTGTCGTAGTCAAAGACGGCCGCCAGATGAACCCATTTGCCCAGCTCGATATCGCAGAGCTTAAATCTGGCGTAATGCCCGCTCGTAGGGTTGTATTCGAGGAAAATCTCATTGCGGCCGCCCTGTGTGTCCGTGCGGAACGAATACCCTTTGTTGCTGTCGGCGTCCACGTTCCTGTTGCTGAGAAGGCCAGGCTCGCCTCCGTCGGGATTGCCGTCCGGATTTTTGAACACGTATTCTATATTCGCCCAGAACCCTACGAAAAAGCTCTGCCCATAGTCTATGAGCGTGCTGTTCATCACCTCGTTGTTACCGTCGAGGTCGATGAAATTGGTCTTACCAAGCCGTATCGCCTGCCCGTGCTTGCCGTCTGTGAAATGCGGCGTCGCGTCATAGTTCTCAGGCTTCGTCGGAAGGGTGAACATATTCACTGCCGAGGGCGCGGCATTGCCCGAGTTTTTCAGGTTGCCGTCGAATTGGAGCACGTATTCTATCGGGCGGCGCGGGCTCATGTCCTTTGACGTTGTTTTGAACGTGGCGGACAGATAGCCTGTGCTGGCCTTGTTCCACGCGTCGAGCGCGTATATCCGCACTTCGTATTCGGTGGATTT
This sequence comes from Eubacteriales Family XIII. Incertae Sedis bacterium, assembly GCA_031257215.1. GTDB lineage: Bacteria > Bacillota > Clostridia > Peptostreptococcales > Anaerovoracaceae > JAIRPC01. The sequence continues at coordinate 13,416 of JAIRPC010000023.1, read as the reverse complement.
TTTCAGCCCCGCGGCTTCCTGCGTCAGCACGGCGGGCATGGGCCTAAGTATGAAATCGGAGAAATTCTTGAACGACTTTGTGACCTGACCCGTAGCTATGTCTATGAAATCGTAGCGGTAGGCGTATACGATGTCCGATACGGCGTTCTCCGGCATGATCGCTTGGTCGAATGTGAGGTCAACCGATGTGATATTCAGGTTTGAAAGCCGGATGGACGCGCCTGGCGGGAACTGCGGAGCCTCCGCCAGCGGCTCACGCCTTGCGTCGGTATACGGCAGCGGTTCGCTCACGTTGAATGCCCATACCTGGTCGTCTATCCACTCGCCCGCCGTAAAGTCGCGCGTTTTGATCGTGACTTCACCGTCGTTCGTCGCTTCGACGTAAAGCCCCTGCGACATCGTCATCGTGGCTGGGGGAAGCCCTCCGTATATCATGCCGCTTTCAAGCTCGCCGGAGCATGTAGCGGTCGTGTTCACCGCCGTGAAACCGCCGTTCTGCCATATGCTGCGCGGCGTGTTGTTAGGGGAATGGATATGCCCCGAAAACGTTACAACGCGTGGGTGGTTGTCGAACAGGTTTTCAAACCCGCTTCCGTGTTGCTCGTTCGACACGTAGAAGGTATTGTTGATTGGATGGTGGAAAAACACGAATATGGGTTTGTCAGGCGAAGCGGCTTCGGCTTCCGCTATTTTCGCCGACGCCCATTCGCGCAGATAGCCATAGCTGCCTGTGCCATCGCCGGAGGAGCGCCCCGTAGCTTCGTCGAGCGACCCGGAGCCTGGGCTGAGCGTAATAAAATAGTAACCGTTGATTATTTTTACGTCGTTCGCCTTGCTGCCTGTCGCGAACTCAAAATTCTCCCATTTGTTTTCCTCATGGTTCCCCATCGAAGCGATGAGCGGCACGCGCAGCTTTCTATCCTTGATGTCCCTGAATACGGCCATTTCATCGGGGCGTCCATTGCCCGTCAGGTCGCCGTCCACGACGACCGCTTCGGCATGGAGGCTCGGGTCGCTGAAAAACGAAAACGCGTTTTCCAGTCTGGGGTTGTTGCTTCCCGAGCCAGGCCCGACATGCACATCGGAAATTACGCCGAAAGCAATCCCGCCGTCCTTGCGCGGCGAACTGACCGTGATGGTCGTGTACCCCGACACGGAGGGCTCATAGAGTGACGCCGCGCGGATTTTCAGCGACGAAGCGCTTTCCGAGGAACCGATTTTCAGCAATCCGTCCGCGTCTATCACAGTATCGGCAGACGTGGCGCCCTGAACTTCCCACGTCACATCCTGCTCCGGTTCGCCCGTGCCTGTTACCTCTGCGGTGAAACGCTGCGAATAGCCTTTCTTCATGCGTACGGTTTTTGGCGACACGGAAACGCCCGTTACCGTGAACTCCCCGCGCGGTTTGCTGGTTTTGTAGAGGTTCTTTACATTCGCGGGAGTCAGTACGCCCTGTTGCAGGTGAAACTCATCCAGCAGAAAATCCGTACTCATGCCGGCGTTATTGTAAAGCCCGCCGCCGCCCGCGTAGCCCTGCCCCAGGAGCGTCATGCCCGCTCCGTTCAGGTTGCCCGCGAGCGACTTCTCGGCGCTGACGACGGGTTCGCCGTTGACGTAGGCTTTAACGATGTTGTTCGCCGTATCGAATGTGGCGGCGATATGCGTCCATTCCGTGATAGCGCCCAGCGTGCAGAGGGTCAGGTCGTCGCCGCGCACACCGTCGGTCGATCTCGAATTGAGCCGAAAATCCGTGCTGGGAGCGACGAACGCCCAGCCTGGGTTGCCACCGCTGTCCCAGTTTTTGTTGCCCATAAATACGGGGTCGCCGCCCACTTTACCGTTCAGCTTTATCCAGTAAGCGATAGAAAAGCTGCCTGAATAATCAAGCCTATCCGCGTCGGTCTCTTCGAGTCTCACGTAGTTGTCGTGTGTCAGGTGAATCGCTTCGCCCTGTATGCCGCCCTCATAAACAGGCGAGCCGCCGCCGATATGCGCACTCTGTGGCGAACTCAGCTCATTGCCCAGACTGCCGTCGAGTTTCAGGTAATAGCTCATATCCGTCGCCGCGCTCGCGGTCAGCGGCGGCCAGCCTAGCGCGAACAGCATGGCCACAGTCAGCATGACGGCGACCAGCCGCCTTTTCGCCTTCCAGTGCCGCCCGCTCACGCGTTCCGAAAAATAATGTCCCATAATACTAACCTCCTTGTGCCTCCTTGTGCGATGAAAACCTTATTCAAACAGGCTAAACTGGCAGAGTTAAAGCCTTGTTATGCGCATATTTGACGCATGTTAGGTTTGGATTAAAACAGAAGGAAAGTCCTTGCGGCGGGCGCGAGGCAGCGCGGCATAGCCGGCATCCGGCGAAAGCCCGATTCCGCGAATTTTTAGCGGCGGTTTTCGGAAATTCCCCCTTGTATTCCCCGACGCAATAAGGTATCATTATCATAGATTGTATACTGTAGTTACAATTCAAAATTTTCAGACTTCGGTAAAAATTCCTTGTGGAGAGGTATTATTCAAACATGATCAGGAGAATATTCGTAGAAAAAAAGCGGGGTTTTGATGTAGAGGCTCAAAATCTCATGAAAGAGCTGCGCGAGAATCTCAGCATCAGGGGTATTCGCGCCGTGCGCGTGTTCCACAGATATGACGTCGAGGGCGTAACGGACGAGACTTTTGAGAAAGCGGTGCGTTCCGTGTTCTCGGAGCCCGCGCTTGATGCCACGTATGGGGAAGATATGTCGTTCCCCGACGGCGCGTTCAATTTCGGCGTGGAATACCTGCCCGGCCAGTACGACCAGCGCGCGGACTCGGCGGCGCAGTGCATCAGGCTGATAGACGTTGGGGCTGACCCCGCCGTGCGCTACGCGAAGTTCGTGTCGGTGGATGCCGCGCTGTCCGAACCAGAAAAAGAGGAAATCGAGAAATACTGTATCAACCCCGTCGACAGCCGCGAAGCTTCGTTCGCGAAGCCCGAGTCGCTGTCGATGGATTTGCCCGACCCCGATCCCGTCGCGGTCATATCCGGCTTTCGCCATATGGACGAACGCGCCCTGCGCGACCTGATAGACGATATGGGAATGGCCATGCGGTACGCGGATCTGCAATTCGTGCGCGACCATTTCAGAACGGCGGAGCGACGCGACCCCACGGTCACGGAGATAAGGGTTATCGACACGTACTGGTCTGACCATTGCCGCCATACGACCTTCCTCACGGAGCTTCGGAACATAGAGTTCAATGATGGCGATTACCCGCGCCTTGTCAAGGCGGCGTTCGACGAGTACCTGAAAATGCGGAAAAGCCTTTACGGGGAGGACACGGACAGGCCCATCTGCCTGATGGATATAGCGACGATCGGGGCGAAGTACCTGAAAAAGAGGAGCCTGGTCAAGGATCTCGACGAGTCCGACGAGATCAACGCGTGCAGCATCAAGGTCAAGGCGCATGTCTGGGACAGCTCTGGCATGAAGGGGAAGAAGAACGAGCGCTACGAGGACTGGCTGGTCATGTTCAAGAACGAAACCCATAACCACCCGACGGAGATAGAGCCCTTCGGCGGCGCGGCCACCTGCCTTGGCGGCGCCATCAGGGATCCGCTTTCGGGCAGATCGTATGTATACCAGGCCATGCGCGTCACGGGCAGCGGGGATCCGCGCGTGCCGCTGCGCGACACGCTCCCGGGCAAGCTGTCCCAATACCAGATAACGCGCGGCGCGTACAAGGGTTACAGCTCCTACGGAAACCAGATAGGGCTTGCTACGGGGCTGGTGGACGAGATCTACGACGAGGGCTATGTCGCGAAGCGCATGGAGATAGGCGCGGTCATAGGCGCCGCCCCCGCTTCGCATGTGCGCAGGGCGAAGCCCGCGCCCGGCGATGTCATACTGGTCTGCGGCGGGCGCACGGGCAGGGACGGCATAGGCGGCGCGACGGGCTCGTCGAAGAAGCATACGAGCGATTCGCTCACTACCGCCGGCGCGGAGGTTCAGAAGGGCAACCCGCTCATAGAGCGCGATATACAGAGGCTGTTCAGGCGCGGCGAGGTGACGCGGCTCATCAAGAGGTGCAACGACTTCGGCGCCGGCGGCGTGTCTGTGGCGATAGGCGAGCTTGCGGACAGCCTTGACGTAGACCTTGACCGGGTTCCGAAAAAATACGAGGGGCTTGACGGCACGGAGCTTTCGATTTCCGAATCGCAGGAGCGCATGGCGGTGGTGGTGGCGGCTTCGGATGCCGACAAATTCGCGGAATACGCGATGGAGGAAAATGTAGAAGTAACCCAAGTCGCGAGGGTCACGGACAGCGGGCGGTTCCGCATGCTGTGGCGCGGCGACACCATCTTCGACCTGCCCAGGTCGTTCATAGAAACGAACGGTGTGAGGGCTGAACGGGATGTGCGCGTGGACGATATCGATTCGCACCTGCCCGGCCTTGCTGGCGCGTTCGGGTATGGCAAGGACGAGCTTCTCGCTGTCATGGACGATCTCGCCATATGCGGGAAGCGCGGGCTGATCGAGGGCTTCGACTCTACGATAGGCAGGGGCAGCGTGCTCATGCCGCTCGGCGGCAAGAACCAGATGACACCCGCGCTCGGCATGGCGGCGAAGCTGCCCGTCCTGTCGGGCGACACGAGCACAGCGACGCTGATGGCATACGGCTTTGACCCCAAGCTGTCAAAATCCTCGCCATTCTGCGGCGCCATATACGCGGTCGTGGACTCTGTCGCCAAGATAGTCGCAATGGGCGGCGATATCTGCGGGATCAGATTGACATTTCAGGAATATTATGAAAAGCTCGGAAAAGTGCCATCCCGCTGGGGCAAGCCGTTTTCCGCGCTTCTGGGCGCGCTGAAAGCCCAGAAGGAGCTGGGGCTTCCCTCGATAGGGGGAAAGGACAGCATGTCGGGGACGTTCAACCACCTCGACGTGCCGCCGACCCTGGTATCGTTCGCGGTGGCCGCCACGGATGTGCAGAGGGTGCTTTCGCCAGAGTTCAAAAGCGCTTCGTCAAAGCTCATATTCGTCCCCGCGCAGCTTGACAGCAACGGGATTATCGACCTGAAAAAATTCAAGGCAGGTATGCGGCGCGTCGGGGAGCTTGCCGAAAAGGGGAAGATACTTTCGGCGCAGACGATAGGGCGCGGCGGCATATGGGCGGCGGTCTGCAAGATGTCGCTCGGCAACGGCATTGGCGCGGTCATATCGGGCGTAACGGTGGCGGAGCTGCTTCGCGCGGGCTACGGCGGGATGCTTCTCGAAGTGGATGGCTCGCAGAAGCCAGGCGCGCTTTTCCCGCCCGACGGCTCCAAGGAGCTGTGCAGGGCTGTGGGAGAAACGGCAGGCACAGGCACGATCGCCGTGAAGCCGTCGGACGGCGATGCCGTCGAAATACAGATTGGCGAAATAGAGCGTAGGTGGGACAGCGCGCTCGACCGAGTGTTCCCGAACGACGTGACGGTTTCGGACGACGACAGCGTAGGCGAGGAAGCGAAGACGGTCACATACAAGGAGCGCTCCGCGGCTGTCGCGCCATCGCGCGTTGCTAGGCCGCGGGTGTGCATCCCCGTTTTCCCCGGCACGAACTGCGAGGCCGACACGGCGGCGGAGTTCGCGCGAGCGGGCGCGGTCGTGGACATGGTGAACCTCGTAAACCTGACGGGGCAGGCGCTTGAAGATTCGATACAGCGCATAGCGGAGTCGATAAGGAACAGCCAGATCATCATGATTCCGGGCGGCTTCTCGTCGGGAGACGAACCGGAAGGTTCGGCGAAATTCATCATGGCGGTATTCAGAAACCCGTATGTCAGCAACGCCGTCGCGGACCTGATGGACAACAGGGGCGGGCTGATGCTTGGCATCTGTAACGGCTTCCAGGCGCTCATCAAGCTAGGACTCGTGCCATACGGCAGGATCAAGGAGCCGTCGGGCGACGCGCCGACGCTCACGTACAACACCATAGGCCGCCATGTTTCGCGGCTCGTGCGCACGCGCGTCAGCTCGGTGCTTTCTCCGTGGCTCTCAGGCTCTGAGGTGGGCGATGTACACACCATGCCCGTGTCGCATTCCGAGGGGCGGCTCGTCGCTTCGGACAGAGTTATTGCCTCGTTGGTCAAGAAAGGGCAGGTCGCGACCCAGTACGCGGACGAGAGCGGCGTGCCGTCTATGGACATCAGCGTCAACCCGAACGGCAGCAGACTCGCCATAGAGGGTCTGACCTCGCCCGACGGCCGCGTATTCGGCAAGATGGGCCACGTGGAGCGCATAGGCAAGAACCTCTACAAAAACGTCCCAGGCAGCTACGAAAACGGAATCATCCGCAACGGGGTGAATTATTTCAAGTAGTTGATATATAATAGTAGCGCAGGAGGAATTGAAATAATGAAAGTCGGAATAGTCATGGGCTCCAAGAGCGACTACCCCATCGTCGAGCGGGCGGAGAAGATACTCTCCGGGTTCGGGGTGGACTACGAGACGCGGATCATCTCGGCGCACAGAACGCCGTCCGTCGCGGAGGAATACGCCAGCGGCGCGGAGGACGCGGGCATAGAGGTCATTATCGCGGCGGCGGGCAAGGCGGCGCACCTCGCGGGCGTGCTCGCCGCGTACACGGCCATGCCCGTCATCGGGCTGCCCGTCAAATCGTCTACCCTCGACGGGCTTGACTCGCTGCTCTCCATCGTGCAGATGCCGAAAGGCATACCCGTTGCGACGGTGGCGATAGACGGCGCGGAGAACGCGGCGCTCCTGGCGATACAGATACTGTCGCTGAAATATTCGGAGCTGCGCGGCGATATGAAGACGTACAAGGAAAACATGGAGCGTGAAATCATCCGCACAGACGCGGAGTTCCAAAAGGGCAAATAGAGTAACAGGCAAAAGCGGCAAGGAAGGAAGTGCTAGAAATGGAAAAAGTTAAAGAGCTATACGAGGGCAAGGCGAAGAAGGTCTATACGACGGACGACCCGGAGCTGTATATCGTTTCGTACAAGGACGACGCGACGGCTTTCGACGGGCAGAAGAAGGGCACTATCGCCGACAAGGGCATCGTGAACAACACCATGTCCAATATCATATTCGCGCTGATCGAGGAGGCCGGCGTCCCGACGCATTTCGTGAAACAGCTGAGCGACCGCGAAACGCTCGTAAAGGCGGTTACGATATTTCCGCTCGAAGTGATCATCCGCAATGTGGCGGCGGGCCATTTTTCGTCGCGCTACGGTGTTGACGAGGGTACGCCGCTTGCGCGCCCCGCACTCGAATTTTCATACAAGCGCGATGACCTGGGCGATCCGCTCATGAACGACGACCACGTGCTGGCGCTGGGGCTTGCCACGGAGGCCGAGCTTGCGACGGTCAGGAAATACGCGCACAAGGTGAACGAGGTGATGGGCGCGTTCTTCCTGGATAAGGGCTTGAAGCTCATAGATTTCAAAATCGAGTTCGGCAAGCTGTCCGACGGCACGATCATCCTTGCCGACGAGGTGTCGCCAGACACATGCAGGCTCTGGGACGTGGAAACAAACGAAAAGATGGACAAGGACCGCTTCCGCCGCGACCTAGGCAAGGTGGAGGAAACATACCAGGAAGTACTGAACCGCGTAAAAAAATAATTAGTAAAAATAATTAATGGATAACAGATTAACAATTCGGAAGGAGACGGCGAAGGATTTTCGCCAAAATAAATGCCAACTAAGATTACATATAAAGATGCGGGTGTCGATACCATTGAGGGCCAGCGCGCTGTCTCTTTGATGAAGGACCACGTAAAAAAAACCTTCGGCCCCGAGGTGCTGACGGGGCTTGGCTCGTTCGGCAGCCTTTTTCAGCCCGACCTTTCGGGCATGAAAACACCCGTGCTCGTCGCGGGGACGGACGGCGTAGGCACGAAGCTGAAAATCGCCATCCTCATGGACAGGCACGATACGGTGGGGCAGGATCTGGTCGCGATGTGCGTCAACGACGTGCTGTGCCAGGGCGCAAGGCCGCTGTTCTTCCTCGACTATATCGCGACGGGCCATGTGAGCGCGGAAAAAGTGGCGGAGCTGGTCAAGGGCGTCGCGGACGGCTGCGAGCTCGCGGGCTGCGCCCTCGTCGGCGGCGAGACGGCCGAGATGCCCGGGTTCTACGCGGAGGACGATTACGACATGGCGGGGTTCTGCGTCGGCATAGTCGATAGGGACTCCGTTATCGACGGCTCGCGCGTCGCTGAGGGCGATCTTCTGATAGGCGTGCCGTCCAGCGGCATCCACTCCAACGGCTATTCGCTCGTGCGCAAGCTGTTCTTTGAAAACCTCGGGATAGGTGTGCATGACACAGTGGACGGGCTTGACGGCCCGCTCGGCGAGGCCCTGCTCACGCCGACGCGCATATATACAAAGGAAGTTATGTCGGTGCTGCCTGCCGCAAGCCCACACGCCATAGTGCATATCACGGGCGGCGGCTTCTACGAAAACATACCGCGCGTGCTGCCGGAGGGTCTGGGCGTACAGATAAACCTCGGCACCTGGGAGGTGCCGCCGATATTCAATATCATACAGTCGCTCGGCGGCATGGGCAGCGAGGATATCTACTCTACGCTGAACATGGGCATAGGGCTGATATTCGTTGTCGCGGAGCGCGACCGCGCGGCGGTTTTGAACGCCCTCGAAGCGGCGGGCGAGAACGGCGCGGCGGTCATAGGCAAGGTGGTCAAGGGCGAGGGCGTCAAGCTGAACCCCGCGAAGGCCAAGACCGACAAGCTGGGAAACCTTGTGACTGCCGCTGTTGAGTTGCTTCCGCTTTGAACTCTAAAAGGTATCTGACTGTGCTGGAAAAATCATCCAATAACAATAACAACACCGCTGCCGCGCAGGACGCGATGAAGAATATAGCCGTCCTCGTTTCGGGCGGCGGCAGCAATTTGCAGGCCATTATGGACGGCATTGCGGACGGCCGCATAGTTGGCGCGCGCATCGCCCTGGTCATTTCGAGCAAGGCGGGAGCGTACGCGCTCACACGCGCGGAGGGCGCGGGCATACCCACCGCCGTTGTCAGCAAGGCCGAGCTCCCGGACGCGGCCGCGCGCACGGAGAGAATACTCGAACTGCTCTCCCGCGCTGGCGCGGACATGGTGGTGCTCGCAGGTTATATGCAGGTTATTCCTCCCGGAGTCATTTCATGTTACTCGGGCAGGATTATCAACATTCACCCCTCGCTCATCCCGAAGCACTGCGGCATGGGGTATTTCGGGCATCATGTGCATGAGGCGGTCTTGGCGGCGGGCGACAGCGAGAGCGGCGCGACGGTCCACTATGTTGACGAGGGCGTTGACACGGGCGAGATAATCATCCAAGAGCGCGTGCCGGTGGAGCTGGGAGACACGGCCGACACGCTGGCGGCTCGCGTGCTTGAAACAGAGCATGATATAATTGTTAAGGCAATAGTTGAAGTTCTGCACAGATTATAGGAAGAAAGAGAAAGGAAAAACGATGGCGAAGAGGGCACTTATCAGCGTATCCGACAAGAGCGGTCTGATAGATTTCGCGCGAGGGCTGACAAGCCTGGGGTGGGAGATCATCTCGACGGGCGGGACCCACAAGGCGATAGAAGATGCGGGCATACCTGTCACGGGGATATCGGAGGTCACGGGGTTCCCCGAATGTCTGGACGGGCGCGTCAAGACCCTGCACCCGGCGGTTCACGGCGGCATACTCGCCATGCGCGACAAGCCTGAGCATATGGCGCAGATAGGCGAGCTCGGCATCGAAACGATAGACATAGTGGCGATCAATCTCTACCCGTTCAAGGCGACCATCATGAAGCCGGACGTGACCCTGCCCGTGGCAATAGAGAATATCGACATAGGCGGGCCGACCATGCTGCGCTCGGCGGCGAAGAACCACAGGGACGTGGCGGTCATATGCGACCCATCCGACTACGGCAGGGTGCTGGACGCGCTGAAAGGCGGCAGCGAAATAGGCTACGATATGAAGTACGGCCTCGCGCTGAAAGTGTTCGAACACACGGCGGCGTACGACGCGATGATAGCGGAGTACCTGCGCGGCGAAAAGGGGCTGCCTCTGCCCGACAATCCGACTTTCACCTACGAAAAAATCCAGACTCTGCGCTACGGCGAAAACCCGCAGCAGCAGGCTTCATATTATAAAGAAGTGAAACCGCACAGCGGCGCGCTCGTGAACGCGAAGCAGCTGAACGGCAAGGAGCTTTCGTTCAATAACATCAACGACACGAACGGCGCGATTGCCTGTCTGCGCGAATTTGACGAGCCGACGGTCGTCGCGGTCAAGCACGCGAACCCCTGCGGCGTCGGCAGCGCGGGTGATATCCTCGGCGCGTACCGCAAGGCATACGCCGCCGACCCCGTATCCATATTCGGCGGCATCATAGCCGCCAACCGCGAGTTTGACGAGGACACCGCCCGCGAGATGATAGAGGTCAACAAGGTGTTCGCGGAGATAGTTATCGCGCCAGGCTTCACCGAGGGGGCGCTCGGCGTGCTGCGCCAGAAAGAAAACCTGCGGCTGCTCGAACTGCCCGATATCGCAAAGCGCCCGCCCGCGGGCGAGCTCGACATCAAGAAGGTGGACGGCGGGCTTCTCGTGCAGGGCGCGGACGCTACGCTCTACGAAAAATCCGTGCTGAAAACCGTGACCGCCAAGCAGCCGACGGCGGAGCAACTGTCCGACATGGAGTTCGCCATGAAGGTGGTCAAGCACGTCAAGTCCAACGCGATAGTGATAGCCAAGGGCGGCATGACGCTCGGCATAGGCCCTGGGCAGACGAACAGGATAAGCTCCGTGGGAATAGCGGTCAGGGGCGCCGGCTCGGAAACCGGCACAGGCTCTGCAGGCAGGGAGCTGAGCGGCTCGGTTCTCGCGTCGGATGCGTTCTTCCCGTTCGACGACTGCGTTATCGCGGCGGCCGACGCGGGCGTGGCGGCGATCATCCAGCCCGGCGGCTCGATAAGGGACGAGGACTCGATCAAGACCGCTGACGAGAGAGGCATGGCGATGGTGTTTACCGGCGAACGGCATTTCAAGCACTGATCATATTAACAGTTATTTATTAACAATCATAATGTAACGGAGGAACGACAATGGACGAAAAGAAAAACGAACTGAAAACAATCAAGGTGTTGCTCATCGTGCTGATCATCACGACGGCTGTGACGGCGGGGCTTGCAGCGTATCTCACAACGCAGCTGACATCTACTTTGGGAAAGCTGTCATCGGCTGCGGAAGAATATACCGCCACCGCTGCGGCGAACGCTGTTTATGACGAAGCGGGAAAACCACTGACGTACAGCGATCTGCGAGGCGTCTTTCTGACGAGGGACGGCGAGGAGTATGATGGCAAAACCTACGATGCAAAAAAGAATGAAATCACCTGGGGCGATGATTTTGATGAGGCCTACGACGAAGAGGGCAACGCGCTGACCTATGACGAGGAAACAGGCGGGTACCTGAACGAGGCAGGAGAGGAATACAAGGGCATCGTGCTGGACGCGGACGGCAATATCATAGGCGATACCAGCGAGGAAGAGCCTGCGGACAAGGCGGCGACTGGCGGTGCTGCGGAGTAACGGAGCGGCTATGAAAGTATTGATAGTTGGCGGCGGCGGGCGCGAGCACGCTATCGCTTGGAAGCTCGCGCAAAGCCCTAAGGTGCCAGAATTGGTGTGCGTCCCTGGCAACGCGGGCATAGCGGAGGTCGCGAGGTGCGTGGGCGGCGACGCGGAGGATGTGGAGTCCGTCAAGGCGCTAGCGAGGGAGGAACGCCCCGGTCTAGTGGTTATCGGGCCAGAGGTGCCGCTCGCCAAGGGCATGACTGACGAGCTTGAAGCGCTCGGCATACCAGTGTTCGGCCCGAACAAAAAATGCGCTCAGCTCGAAGCGAGCAAATCGTTTACGAAGGCGTTTCTCGCGCGGCACGGCATACCGACCGCGAAATATCGCGAGTACACGGATATATCCGCGCTGAAATCCGATATCGGCGTTTTCGGCTACCCCATGGTGCTGAAAGCGGACGGGCTTGCTGCGGGCAAGGGCGTGGTTCTGGCGGCGGATGCCGCCGAAGCGGAGTCCGCGATAAACGAGATGATGGGCGCCAAGGTGTTCGGCTCCGCCGGCGATACGGTCGTGGTGGAGGAATGCCTGAAAGGCGTCGAAGCCTCTGTCCTCTGCTTTGTGGACGGAAGCGCTATCGTGCCGATGGAGTCGGCGCAGGACTACAAGCGCATAGGCGACCGCGACGAGGGTCCGAACACAGGCGGCATGGGGACGTATTCACCGAGCCTGGTATTCACGCCGGAGCTTGAAGCCCAGATAAAGGATCGCATACTCACGCCGACATTCGAGGGCTTCAAAAAGGACGACCTGGATTTTCGCGGCGTGCTGTTCATCGGCCTCATGATAACGGACGAAGGACCGAAGGTGATAGAGTTCAACAACAGGTTCGGCGACCCAGAGGCGCAGTCGGTGCTGCGCAGGCTGGACACCGACCTGCTCGACATCTTCATGGCGGCAACGCGGGACAGGCTTGCGGAACAGGAAATCGCTTGGTCGGATGAACGCGCTGTCTGCGTCGTGATGGCATCGGGCGGTTATCCTGAATCTTACGAAAAAGGAAAAATCATCAACGGCCTTTCTGATGTGGATGAGGGCATAGTGGTATTCCACGCAGGCACGAAATTCGGCGAAAACGGAGAAGTGCTGACCTCAGGCGGCAGGGTGCTGGGTGTAACGGCAACAGGCAAGACCCACGAGGAAGCCAAGGCAAAGGCCTACGCGAATGTGGAGAAAATAGATTTCCAAGGGGCATACTACCGCCGCGATATAGGTGTGGTGTACGGGTAAAAGGCTTATTTGTAGACCTTTGGCAGCCTCTGCCCGAAGCGGCAGGTTACCTCGTAGCTTATAGTTCCCGCCAGCTCCGCGATATCGTCCGCTGTTATTGACAGGCTGCCGTCCGTCCCCATGATGACGGCTTCGTCGTATTCCTTTGCTCCGGGAATGTCCGTCAGATCCACCATGGTCTGATCCATTGAGATGGCTCCGACTAGCGGCGCGTATCGACCGTTCACGATGACGCGCCCCTTGCCCGATATCGTGCGAGGCAGCCCGTCCCCGTATCCGAGCGGCAGCACCCCGATAAGGCTCTCCCTGTCCGTATAGTACGTATGCCCATAGCTGACGGGAAATCCTGATGGCACTTTTCTTACCAAGACAATATTCGCGCGGACGCTCATAACGGGGTCAAGCTCTATCGTCCCATCATCCATATTCGGGGCAGGGTACAGCCCGTATAGCGAGATGCCCGGGCGCACCGCTTCATAGTGCGCCTGCGGGTAGCGAATCAGCCCCGCGCTGTTGGCTATCGTCCTGATGGCTGGGCGTATGCCCATGTCCGAGAGGGA
>JAIRPC010000095.1 GCA_031257215.1 Eubacteriales Family XIII. Incertae Sedis bacterium | reverse complement strand
CTTCGAGGAGGTAGTTCGACCCTTTCGCGTAGAACGCGCCCGCCGTGGTGCTCGCTATGCCGGGCGGCGTGACCCACCTGTCCTCGGTCGTCCAGCCAGTGAACGTGTAGCCCGTCTTGGCGAGGGGGTTCGGCGTGGACGGCAGCTGTTTTGTGGTCAGCGCCCTGACGTGCGTCATGGCGGCGGGGGTCGATCCCGTCGTGCCCGCCGCGTTGCCGTGGTATATCATGTCATAATATGTAGTAACTGTAACTTGGTCGTTCGCGTCCCCTATCTTGTAGTACCAGTCGCCGCTCGTCGGGTTCGCGTTCAGCAGGCTCGCGTCTATCTGCACGTGCGCCTTGTCGCCCGCCAGCGGCTCGCTCGTCGTGTCGTAGGTGAAGCCGAAACTCAGCGTCCCTGCGTTCGGGTGGCCCGACCTGACTATCAGCACGGGCAGGTTCGTCGCGGAGTCCGTAGCGACCGTATAGTTCGAGATCCCGCTCAGAGCCGCAGCGGACACGGTGAACGTCCCCGGCACGCTCGCCCTCATATATATGGGCGTGTTGTTCGGCACCGCCCCCGTGCGCCCATCCATGAAGCTCCCCTCGCCCAGCGCCTTGTTCGCGTTGAAGCCGCTGGTAGGCCCGTCGTAGAGGCCCTGGCGCGGGATGCTCTCGTTGTATACAGTCACCCAGTATGGCACGGCAGTGCCGCGTGGGTTTTCTGCCGGCACAGTGCCAACCGCCGCCAGCGTCGTGGTCCACGCGATGCCGCCGCCGCCCCAGGTCAGAGGTATCTCCCACCAGTCGCTGAATATGCCCTGGCAGCCGGCGAAAGTGTTGCCGCCGCTCATAGGCGGAGTGGACAAGCCGTTGAGGATGTCTCTGATCCTGATGTTCTGCACGGGCGTGTTCGGAGCCATGCCGTTGAACACGTTGGACAAGTTATTCACCCTGACCCAGTTGTATCTTTCATATGCGGCAACCTTGCCTGTGTCGGGGTTCACCTCGCCGGCCGTGCCTGGCGGGTTCCGCGGCGGGTTCGTCTGGCTGCCTACTGTGCTGGGAGAGCCTGTAGTGTAGAAATTCGGGAATGCGGTAATGCTGGCGGGGAGGCGGAAAGCCGCGTCCAGCTGGAAGTTCGGCCCGCCCGCGCCTGTGAACATGTTGTTCATGAAGCAGTCGCCTGCTACCCTCACGTTCTGCGGCATCGTGAACACGCCGTTCTTGCTGATAGAGTGCAGGGAGTTGCAGCCCCAGAACATGCGTTGCGCAAAATATATATGGTCGCCACTGTAAACATAGACTGAAAGCGTTGTTATCCCCTGCGGGAAGGTGAAGCCGTCGCTCACGTATTCCAGCGATGTGCAGCCCTCAAACATCGCATCCGCAAAGCTATATCCTGTGGTACCCGCCATCGCCTGCGGCAGGTTGAAGGCGGCGCCCACCTTCACGAGGCTCGCGCAGTTCATGAACATCTGCGACGCGAATTGGTACCCCACATTTCCAGTGATGGTCTGCGGCATGGTGAAGGTGTCGTTTATATTCTCCAACGCCGAGCAGCTCTTGAACGTCTGCGCGCAGAAAGCGAACCCCGCCGCTGTATAGCCCCGCGGCAGGTTAAATCCCGCGTTCATATTCACGAGCGAAGTACAGTTAAGGAACATCTGAAAGGCGAAAGAGTTTCCTGCACCTCCCGCGAGATTTTGCGGGAACGTGAATACAGGGCTGACCTGGGTGAGCGAGGCGCAGCCATTGAACATACCTTGGCACACGTTGTCTCCCGCAAGCGTGGTAATGCTCTGCGGGAAGGTGAACACGGAGCTGACCTTGTCGAGCGCTGTGTCGCCCGCGAACATCCCCCAGCAGGCATTGCCGCCTGAGATCGATCCCATGCTCTGCGGCAGGTTGAAGACGTCGTTCACCTTTGTCAGAGACGTGCAGACGCCGAACATGCTCTGGCAGAAAGACGCGCCTGCCACTGTCATCGAATTTGGCAGGGTGAATATGCTGTTAACGGAGGTCAGGGAGGTGCATGAGTAGAACATGTTCTGCGCAAAATTGGTCCCGCCGTTCGCGATGCCCTGCGGCATGTTGAAGTTGGCGTTCATACCCACCAGCGAGGTGCATTGGCGGAACATCTGGTAACAGAAAGCGTTGCCGACGGCAGTCATTAGCGGCGGCAGGTTGAAGTTGAGGTTGTCATTGACCCGTACCAGCGCGTAACAGCGCAAAAACATCTCGGTGGCAAAATATGTGCCCGTCTGCGTCATTGCCTGCGGCATGGTGAACACCTTGCCTACGCTCGGCATGGCGGGGCAGTCCACGAACATATCGGCACAAAAATAGTCCCGTGCGCTGGTCATGCTCTGCGGCAGGGTGAAAGCGTCGCCTACCTTTTCCAGAACTGTGCATCCCTGGAACATGGTCTGGCAGAAGTAGTCGCGCGTGGCTGTCATGCTCTGCGGCAGTTTGAATACGTCGTTCACTTTGGTCAGAGCCGTGCAGCCCCTGAACATCAGCTTCGCGAAATTGTCACCGCTAACGGATGCTGCGGATGGCTGTGGCATGTTGAAGCTGGCATTCATCTGCGTCAGCGACGTGCAGAGCGAAAACATCTCTATGGCGAACTCCGTATTGAAGTTCGTTATGCCTGTTGGGAAGGTGAACACGGGGCTGACGCCAGTCAGCTTCGGGCAATTGTAGAACATCCTCTGCGCAAAGTCGTTGCCCACCGCGCCTGCGATGCCCGCAGGGAAGGTGAAGATATCGTTGATGTGGTCCAGGTTGGCGCAGTAACTGAACATGTTCTGGCAATATGTCGTGTTCGCAGCGGCCGTTTGGCCTGTGGGAAGTTGGAACGCGTCGTTCATGTTCACGAGCGACCCACAGCCTTGGAACATGTACGCGGCAAAGTCGTTGCCACAGCTCAACATGCCCGTCGGGAAGGTGAATGCCCCGTTGATGCCTGTGAGCGCGGAGCAGTTTTGGAACATGGCAAAACAGAACGCGTTGCCCACGCTAGTGAGGCCTGTGGGCAGCTGGAACTGGTCGTTCAGACCTGCCAGCACGGCACAGCCCCCGAACATGTTTTGAAACACGCTGTTGCCGGCCGATGTCGCGTTCTCGGGCAGCTTGAAGCCCGCGTTCATAACAGTGAGCGCATCGCAGTTGTAGAACATCTCCTGCGCGAAGCTGTCCCTCAGCACGGCCACGTCCGCAGGGAAAGTGAACGTGTTGCCGGCGACAGTCAGCGCTATGCAGTCGCGAAACATGCGGTAGCAGAAATTGACGCCCGCCGAGTTGATCTTCTGCGGCAGCTGGAAGAGGCTGCGGCCGCCATCCACGGTTGTCAGAGTGTCACAGCCCATGAACATGCTGTTGCAAAAGTCATTGCCCACAGTGACCAATTCCTGCGGCAAAACGAAGGATGTTGACTCGCCGAAGAAGGTGGTCAGCGAAACAAGCGACTTGCAGTTGTAAAACATCGCGCTCATAAAAGAGTTTCCAGCCTGCGTAACGTTCTGTGGCAAGTAGAACATGCCCGCGCCGCTTGGCTGACCGAGGCTGCCACATCCGGAAAACAGCCCTGCCGCAAAATTGTTGCCGGCATTGCCTGTGATGCCCCTGGGCAGGGTGAAGTAGAAGCTCACGGTGGTGAGCTTCCCGCAGCCCGCGAACATGTTATAGCAGAAATTGTCCCCTACTGTGGCCATGGCGGCGGGCAGCTTGAAACCCGCATTCCCGTTCGCCAAATCGAGCAGGTTCCCACAGCTCTGAAACATACTTTGCGCGAAAGACACGCCGCAGGAAGCGACGTTCGGCGGCATGGTGATGGGACCGCCCGTGCCGCCGTTGGGGCGCACCAGGGCAGAACAGCCTTGGAACATGCCCGCCGCAAAATTGTCGCCGACCGCCGTCAGGTCAGCGGCCTGAGAGGGCAGGCTGAACGAGCTGCCCACATACTGCAAGGCGGAACAGACGTTAAACATCGAAACGCCAAAATTATTGCCTATCGAGCCTGTGACCTCGCTGGTGCTGGTGCTGTTCAGGTGCTGCGGCATGGTGAAGCTGTCCGCGATGCTTATGATGCTGGTGCGGGCTATGAACATAGCGAAACAGAAGTCATTCCCGGCTACCCTGAGGTTCGGGGGAAGATTGAAGCCCGCGGGCATATTGGTAAAGCGCCCGTTGTTTCGGACGCCGCTATCCCTGTCATTGTCAGCCCTCGCAAAGGCGTATTTGCAGAAGCTGTCCCCCACGCTTTCAAGCTGCTGCGGCAGGTTGAACCCAGCGGGGAAAGAGGTGACGCCCGATGCCGCGAACATGCCCCAGGCGAAGTTGTGCGGCGCGGAGGTGAGCATCTGTGGGAAGGTGAAGCCAGCGGGCAGGTCGCCCAACACAGGGGTCTTCCAAAACATGTTCCTGCAAAAGTCATTGCCCACAGAGGTCAAGTCCCTGGGCAAGGAAAAGCCCGCTGGTATGGTTACAAACGCCCCCGTATTCTGAAACATCGAGTAGCAGAAGGATGAGCCCGCGCTTTGCAGGGTCTGCGGCAGGTTGAAGCCCGCCGGCAGTCCGGACAATTTGGGGCATTCGGCAAACATTGTCACAGCGAAATTGTCGCCTGCATGCAAGATGCCGAGCGGGAGGGTGAGGCCTACCGGCAAATTGACCAGTGAGTTGTTGTAAACAAACATCGACAGGCAAAAATTGTCTCCGACCTGTGTCAGCGAAGTGCCTGGCAGCTTGAAGCCGTCTAGTGTTCTCATGCCCTTGCAGTTCTGGAACATCTTTGCCGCGAAGAAGTCACCTGCCGTCACCAGGTTCTGTGGAAGCCATATATTGCTCGGCAGGTCTACTATCGAACTGCAAAGATCAAACATATTCGCGGCAAAGCCGTCGCCAACCTGCGTGAGGCTCTGCGGGAAGGTGAAGCCCGCAGGCAAGATGGACAGCTTGACGCAGTTATAGAACATCTGGGTGGCGAAATTGTCGCCCGCCTGCGTGATGCCCTGCGGGAAGGTGAAGCCGGCTTGTATGGTGCTGAGCACAGAGCAGCCAGCGAACATCTGGCAGGCGAAGTTGTTGCCGACCGTCCCCGACATCACCGATGGGAGGCTGAACCCCACGGGCGTATTGTTGAGCTTGGTGCAGCCATTGAACATCTGGTATGCAAACTCGTTGCCTGCTGACGCCAGGTTCGTTGGGAAGGTGAAGCCTGTTTGGAGAGACACGAGCCCAGTGCAACCATTGAACATCTGACGCGCGAATGAGCTGCCAACGGATCCCGTTATCCCCGTTGGCA
The DNA here is from genome assembly GCA_031257215.1 of Eubacteriales Family XIII. Incertae Sedis bacterium. Lineage (GTDB taxonomy): Bacteria > Bacillota > Clostridia > Peptostreptococcales > Anaerovoracaceae > JAIRPC01. The sequence continues at coordinate 9,271 of JAIRPC010000095.1, read as the reverse complement.
GGCTGAAACCTTCTGGCAGCGCACTACCCAGCCTGATACAGCCCTGGAACATCTGATAGGCGTAGCTGCTGCCCGCTGTTGTGCTGTTCTGCGGCAGGTTGAAGTCGTCGGAGAACTCTGAGAGATACTGGCAGCCCGAAAATGTGCATGCCCACTCGTTGTTCAGAGGTGTGCCCGCGTCGATCTCGGCCTGGGTATGCGTCATCTTCAATGTGAGCGGCGACATCACGCCGCGCAGCATATTCTTGTTCGCCTGGGCGTTCGCGTTGCCGTCGTTGGTGCTCCAAAACCCGAAGGCCTTGGCCCAGCCTGTGGCGTCGGGATCGGTAGGCACTACGTCGATGATGTAGGCGCCCGCTGTGGTGTACGTGTGATTGATGCCGTTGAGGTTGCCGGTGCCTGCCCAGCGGTTCGTCCCCAAGCCGTCGCCCCAGTCGATCGTCCAGTCATAGGCGTTGTATTGGTTGCCCACCTGCCCGCTTGTCGGAAGGTAGAATCTCTGGTTGGCGGCGGTGGTGACGACTTTCAGGCTGAGGTGCTCGGTGTCCGAAGCGGTGGACGTGCCGCGTTTTTTGACGGCGGAGGAAGTGGTGGGTTCTTCTACTGCGGCGTCGGAAGTTACTGCGCTGTCGGTGCTAACCGCGCTGTCGGTGGTGACCTCCGACAATGGATTGCGGCTCGGGGGCCGCAATGACGAATCTGTGTCATCAGTAACTGCGGTGTCGGTGGTGACCTCCGCCGTTGGCGGTGTACTGGCTTCGCCCTCGCCAGCCGCCGCGTCATTGCGGACCCCACTATCGTCATTGCGGACTTGATCCGCAATCCCGTCGATAGAAGTAACTGCGGAGCCGGAAGTGACTGCCGCCAATAGATTGCGGCTCGTGGGCCGCAATGACGGATCTGTGTCGTCGGCCGCCAGGGGCGTTTTTGCTTCTGTTATTTCGCTTGCGGCTTTGTTGTCTGCCGCTTTTTCGATTTCTATGGGTATTGCCGTTACCCCTGATGCCATGGGCATGGTGCATAGTACCATTATGCCAGCCAGCAGCGCTACCAGGCTCTGCTTTGCCAAATGCTTTCTGCCCGAAAGCTCCCTCAAATTTTTCATATCCCTACCTCTTAATAATTTCCCTTTTAGCTGCTCGCCCTGCCCCCGGCACGCGGTAGCAGGACACAAAGCAAACGCCGGCAATCAGCGCTTGCTTGTCTCTGTCCCCTCAATTTACCATATTTTTTTTTCGCGCAATACACACCAAAACGCAGTTTTGACAATCGCGCAAATATGCTGACGGCCTGAAAACTGTATATAATATGGTAATAAAGAAATATATTGGATATATAGTTATTTTATAGATAGGGTATATGCCATTTTATTGTCCTTGCGGCCCTAAGCTTGGCTCAGAGCCGCAAGAACGGCATATGTGCTATATTGTTTTCACCGCCGCGCTTTTCTTCGCGGCTGACCAGGGGCTTTTGTAGCTTGCTTGCTTTGCGTTCTCTTTTACCTTTTTATAGGCTCTTATCTGCACCTGGTATTTTTTTCCTTTCGCTAGCCCCTTTATGGCCAGCGAGGTTTTCTTGGCGCTGACGGTTTTGCTTCTCCATTTGCCGTTCGCCTTGCCGCCTGCCACGCGGTAGCGGATTTGGAAGCCTGTCAGCTTCTGCGCCGAGTTCGCCTTTTTCCATGTTATTTTCAGCTGCCCTTTCGCGGCCTTTATCTTCGACAGCTTCACTTTTTGCGGGAGGATTTTGAAGCCCGCGGCCTTCGCGCCTTTGTAGTTCCCCGCGCCCTTGACCGTTACTTCGCCCCTGCCTATGCTTTTGTTCGCGCCGTAGACCACGGTGTAGTCCTTGCCCGCCGCCAGCGTCTTGCCTCCCAGCTTCACCTTGACCGCGGGGCGGAGTTGGCGGCCGGTCCATGTTGCCCGGCCTGCCACCGAAACCTGCGCCCCCGCGAGGTCGGCTTTCGCCGCGCCAGGCGTCGAGCTGTTCGGCTCGTCTGTTTTCGGCGGATCGATCCCCGGCTTCGTCGTGGTCGGCGGGTCTATGCCTGGTTCCGTCGTGGTCGGCGGGTCTGTATCCGGCTCGACAGGCTCCGGCGGTTCGATATTGAAGTGGTAGCCTGCGGTGCTGACGGGCTCGCCGCCGTCGTCCCGCTCCTCCGACGCGCCCTTCAACACGACTGTTATTGTCTCGTCCTTGCAGTTGACCGCCTTTATTTTCAGGATACCAAACCATGCGTCGGTGACAACGGGGCTTCCCGAAACCGCCCGAGCATAGCCATTGCCTGTGTCTATGAAAATCTCCGCGTCGCCGTTGATCGCGTACTCCTCGCTATGGTCGCCAGGCGCCGACAGCGCCACATCCCATTTGAAGGGGAATCTGCCGCCCTGTTCCAGAGCCGCGGGCAGAGCGTAGTATACATATATCTCCTCGCCGCTCGCAAAGCTGTCCCGGGAATGGAGCTGTTCGATATTCACGACCGTCGCGCGCGCCACGCCATCAAGCGTCAGCGGGGCTGCCGTTACCAATATCTCGCCTGATTTGGTGCCGTCCGCAACGGAGGTCGCGGTCAGGCTTATCGCGGCGGCTTCGCCCGTGCGGTTGATGATCGACACAGGGAACTCCGCCGCGCCCGCCGTGGTCGAGCTTGGAAGCCCCAGCACATAGATGTCGTCAGGCAGCTCGCCGTACTGCTCCCACGCGTCCTCGCTGAACAGCCTGGCCGTCCACACAAGGCCCAGGTCGGAAGCGTCGCCGCCCTGCACCGCATAGCTCACGGACAGGCTCTCGCCGCTTTCCACGCTGCTCTTGTCGCCTGCCACGCTGACGCTGGAAATAGCGTTGCCCCCCACATACACGGTGAAGGTGGCGACCTCGCTGCCGCTCGCGTCATAGCCCCTTATCACGGTGGCTCCTGTGCGCTGCCCTGTTATATAACCCGACTCCACCGTTGCCACGCTTCGGTTCCCAGTCGTCCAGCGGCTGACGGAATCGATAACGGTGAGCGCGTCCTTATCGCCCTGAAAATCGTCGTCCACAAGAACCCGCTCCCCGATATCCAGGCTGTATCTGCCCTCGACGCCGTAGTACTCATACGCGCCGATATCGCTCAAAGCGTCCCTGGATATGCCGCGCTCGTCGCGCTCTGGCGCGTTCCCCTGCGGGATCTTGTCTATCGCGGGCGAGCCCTCGGATTTCAAAAGCGCCAGGGTTTTGGCTCCGCCGCCGTTGTTGCCCAGCGAGCCCGCGAGCCATTCGTGGCTGTAAACGTCCAGGGTGTTCTTGTTCTGCGTGCTTCCGCTTTCGTGGTACGCGAAGCTGTCGGTGACATCAACGCGGCTGCTCGACGAGCTGCCGTAATAGAAGATGTCGTAGATGATATTGTGGCCGCCGTCTATTTTGTCGATCGCCTTCGAATTGTAGGTGTAGCAGAGGTTGTCCGCGTAGTCGTCCGCGCGGTTGGCGTACACTATGCTGTTTTTCAGCACAACGCTCGCATTGTCCGCGTAGATGCCGCCGCCGCGCTTCGCCTTGTTGTTGACTATCGTGCAGTTCACGAGGCGGGCGCTGCTCCCCTCGTGCAGATACAGCGCCCCGCCGTACCCGACGCTTGTGGAGCATCCAAATATAGTTACATTTTCCATAACTATATTGCCGCCTTTGAGCGCGATCGCCACTCCCTGTTTTTCGGACGAGGATGTGTTCGTGTTGACCGCGTTTGTTATCGTGAGGTTTTTCAGCGTCGCCGTCCCCGCCGTCCCGTAGAATATGGCGTAATAGCCGCCGCCGTCTATGCTGTGCCCGTTGCCCTCTATGATAACGTCCCTCTTCAACGCGATGGCGCTTTGCAGGGATTTGGACGCGGCGTTGATGGACGCCGAACTCATGCCGTCCACCTGCACGACCTTCTTCGCGGTCAAATCCGCCATGACGGAGATCACGTCGCCGTCCTCGGCCGCGAGGAGCGCCTGGTAAAGCTCGTCGTAGCTGCGGACATTCTTGGATATGCCCTGCACCGAAACGGCAATAACCGCTTTGCGGGCCGGGTTGCCCGACGAGGCCGCCGTTATGGTGATCGTCCCGGACGACGCCGACCTGTTCTTCACCTCCACGGTGAAGCTGCCCCTGTCGCTGTCCGTCGTCTTGCCGTTCTCCAAGCCGCGCACCGCGATGCCGTCCGGCGCGGTGTAGCTCCACACAAGCCCCGGGTCGCCAGCCGCTCCGCTCTGCGAAAGAACCTCATATGAGATGACCGTGCTCTGCCCACTTTTCAGCTCCCTGGGCGCGGCCGACGCGTTCACGCCCACCACTGCGTTCTGCGCGGGCTTTTTCAGGGTGAACTCCCTGCTGTCGAACTTCGTGAAGTCGGCCGCTGAGACCAGCCTCGCGTTCAGCTCATAGTCAGAATACTGCCCGTCCGCGCCAGCTTCATTGGCCAAAGTTATTCCGAGCTTCCCAGGGACGGAACGGTCTATCTCGCCAAGGACGATATTTTCGGGCAGGGGCGAGCCGTCCGCCAGCGAGAGGAAAAGCTCCACGTCCGCTGGCGCGTTGCCCGTCAGACCAATGTCGTAGGCAAGCTCAAACCGCACATCGCTGATAGCCTCGGCGGGCATATCTGTTATGCTGACATTCTCGACCCTGTCGGGGTATACCTCGTCCTCCACAGTCACCTCGACCTCTATAAATCTCACGCCGCCCACGTAGCCATTCACGGTGAGCGTGCCCGCTGCAAGCCCCTTCACGCGTTCGGGGCCGGCCTCGTCGAACAGGAGCAGGCTCTGGCCGTCCGCTGGCATGGTGTCGTCGCCGATGGTGACATCCACCGTTTCAAACAGCCCCTTCGCGAGCGGGGAAACGGAGGACAGGTCGAACACCTCGCCTATCTTGATGCTCGCGGCGGCTTCGACCTTGGCAAATTCATACGCGCCGATATCAGGCAGCCCTATCCGCGTGAACCCCCTCGCGTCCGCCGCAGGCGCACCCGTAGGCGTGCCGGAGTTGATGGCGGGGCTTTCCTGCACGGGCAACAGGGCTATGGTCGGTATCGTGGTGAGTCCGTTGCGGCCGTTGTCCTTCGGCGCGCCCGCGTCCAGCCATCCCGTATTCGTGACGCCCGTGCGCGTGTTGGCGTTCGTGACTGAGAGGTTCACCGCCCCGCCTATCAGGTTGTAGCCCTGGTCGTTGGCGCGGTACACGTCATTGCCCTCGTCCGCCGACTCCGCGGTGTTGCCTATAATAATGTTGTTTTTTATCTGCGACTGGCTCCCAGAGCTGGAACTGTTGTTCCTCACCCCGCCGCCTGACCCGCCCGATACGTTGTTGACGATAGTGCAGTTCGTGATCGTCCCTGCCGCCCCGGTATAGACAGCCCCGCCGTCGTCCCTCGCTTCGTTGCCGTAAAAGGTGCAGTTCACCAGGTTCACCGCGCCCTTCAACGCGCCGCCGATCCCAGAACTCGCGGCCGCCTTGTTGCCGATGAACGAGCAGTTCGTAGCGTTGATCTTGTAACTGGAACTCTGTATCGCCACCGCGCCACCGCCGCCAGAGCCGTTGGCGGTGCAGTTCTTGATAACTACATTGTCGAGGTTCACGTTGCCGCTTCGGGTCACGATAGCGCCGCCGCCGTAGCTGAGCGTGCCGATAGCACCCGTCCCGTCGATGGTGAGGTTGTTCGCCGTGATGGTGGAACTGGAATTGAGCTTGGCAAAATACGAGTTGCCGGGCGCAAGGCCTACATTGTGGCCGTTGCCGTTCACCGTGATCGTCTTGTTGCTGCTGATGGTGCCCGAACTCACGCCATCTATGTCGGCCATGATGTTGATGGTGATATTGCTGTCGGAGCTTTTGATGGCGGCGTTGAACTCGGCGCCCGTCGTGACATCGGCTGTCGCCGCCGTGCCCGCCGCGAACGCGGGCGCGGGGATCAGCGTGCATAGAAGCATGACCGCCGCGAATGCGGGCAGCGCGCGCCTCCTCAGGTTTCGCCAACCGGATTTTTGGCGATCGGATATTGCTCTCATTGATAGTGCCCTCCTTTGCTTGGTTGGTGCCAACTTATTGTCGGCTGTTATTGGTTCTGTTGCTGTTGCGATTATTGGTTCTGGCTTTGTTGCTGTTACTGTTACTGTTATTGTTATTGTTGCTGTTTGTTGCCGTTATTGTTATTGGGAATTTTTAAGCGGCTTCCCGCTATCCTAATTTTATGCGGCTGTCCGTTATTTCGACCTGGCCGCCTAGGCCGTCCGTCGTGTACAGGGTGTTGTCGTCCGTGATGAAGATGGCCTCGCATTCGGGGTATTTTTCAAGCAGCTGCTTCCCGCCCTCAAGGCCGAGGACAAAGCACGCCGTGGAGAGGGCATCGGCCAGGGTGGACGAGGCCGCGACAATCGTCACCGACCTGAGCCCGCTTTCGGCGGGGTAGCCCGTTTTCGGGTCGAGGATATGATGGTACGTCGCCCCGCCGCGCTCTATGTATCTTTCGTACCCGCCTGATGTGACCACCGCCCTGTCGCTGACGTTCAGCACGCACGCCACGGCATCGTCCCCGATCTCAGGGTACCTGATGCCGACGCGCCATTTCTTGCCGCCGGGCTTCCTGCCGTGGGCATATATGTTGCCGCCGAGGTCGATAAAGGCCCCGCTCACGCCATGCTCTTTCAGCCGCTCCAACACCAGGTCGCAGGCGTAGCCCTTGGCGATGCCGCCCAGGTCGAGCATTGCCCCCGCCTTGTCTATCCGAACGGTATTGCCCTCCGACAAAACGATGCCGCCCTGCGACACCAGGGGGAGCTTCGCCTCGATCTCCGAGCGTTCAGGCAGCCTTGCGAATTTTCCGTCCTCCTTCCAGAGCGAGCTAACGGAGCCAATGGAGACGTCGAAGGCGCCGCCCGATTGTTCGTAGATGTCGCGCGCAAGGAGCAGAAGCCTGTGGGTGTCATCCGAAACCTCCGCCGCCTTTTTGCCCGCGACCGCGTTCACCGCAGCGATCTCGCTGTCTGCGGCATTGGCGGTCATCCTCCTGTCCACATCCGCGATAGCGCCAAAGCAGTCGCTGAACGCGCTGTCGCTGTCGGAATACGCCGAGATGGTGACGATAGTGCCAAGCAGGCCATCCCTGGTTTCTGTCCGCAGCTCGTTGGGCGCGGGGTTGCCCTGGGTTGGGTCGGCGGCCGCAAGCGCCTCGGACGAGGACGGGGCGCGGCCGCATGACGAGAGCGCAAGCGCGAACGCCAGCGCAATGGTTATGCATAAGGTAAAGGCATGATTGTATGCGAGCGCCGATCTGTCCAAAATCCATTCTCCCTTCCGCGGCTCTGCCGAGCTGAGGCCAGGCGCGCCGCTGTGTGTCCGGCCATGCGCCTGGTTAGCTTTGGCTAACTGTGGTTAGTATACGCTAACTCATGGGGGTTGTCAAGGGGGCGGGCCTTCCAGCGTCGCGGTGTGGTACAACATAACGGACGGCGAAAGCCTCAGAAAAAGCGAAACGGCCCTTGAACGGGCCGGTTCGACGAAACTAAACTTGGCACCCCCGAGATGATTCGAACATCCGACGCACGGTTTAGGAAACCGACGCTCTATCCCCTGAGCTACGGGGGCGTGCATATTTACTGTGCCATACAATTATATCTAATCATAATATATAAGGCAAGGCTTCCAGCTAGTTTCATCTATGCGAGCTAGGCCGACTTGCTTAATGCGGTGTTGTTGCTGGGGCGACTCCGAAATCTTCCGCTATTAACTCTCTTTGACATCCCCACCGGTTGTCAGCGTAACTACCCGCCAGGGGATGAATCTGCCTGAGTTTTTCAGGGCCGACACTGCCGCCTGCTCGATGCCGCCACAGCATGGCACCTCCATGCGCACCACAGTCAGTGATTTGATGTCGTTGCACTTGATGATCTCCGTCAGCTTTTCGGCGTAGTCGACACCGTCTAGCTTTGGGCATCCGATGAGCGTTATTTTGCCGCGCATAAATTCCCCGTGGAACGATGCCCTCGCGTACGCGGCGCAGTCCGCCGCCACCAGCAGGTTCGCGCCGTCGAAATACGGTGCGCTCGCTGGCACGAGCTTTATCTGCACGGGCCATTGCCGCAGCTCGCTCGGCGCACCGCCTGCCTGCGCTGGAGCGACAGCTCTTTCCCTTTGGATGCTGTGCGCGTTTGAGCCAGGACACCCTCCCCGCGGAGCTTCCTTTCCCATGTGCTTCTTCACCTCATTTTCGTCGTACTCCGCCGCCTCGCGCTCCACGAAGCGTATCGCCCCCGTGGGGCATACGGGCAGGCAATCGCCAAGCCCGTCGCAGTAGTCGTCGCGCAGCAGCTTCGCCTTGCCGTCCACCATACCTATCGCGCCCTCGTGGCAGGCGTCCGCGCACAGCCCGCAGCCGTTGCATTTGCCCTCGTCGATCTCGATAATTTTCCGTATCATATCTCACCTCCTGAGCTCTCTGCCCAATTATCCTGCCAGGATCTCGGATGGCGGTGCGGCGTGTTCCGCGCAGCCCCCTCCATCCCAGTTACTGCTTGACTATCTACAAATATTATATTAAATTAATAATAACAAATCAGTTGGATTAACAACGGAATGGTAAAGATTATGAAAAACATTTTCCCAGCAATAAGCTCCTCCCCGCTTTTCACAGGAATCAGCGGCGGTGACGCAGGCGCGATGCTCGACTGCCTGGGCGCTACGCTCGTGAAATACAAAAAAGGCGCGACTATCTATTTTGAGGGCGATACGGTAACTGAGATAGGGATTGTCGTCAGCGGAAAGCTCCACTTGTCCAAGAGCGACATATGGGGAAACCATTCCATCGTAACGGAGGTCACGCCGCCGGGGATGTTCGCGGAAGCGGTGGTATGCGGCGGCGGCGGGCGAATCGCCGTCAACGTTGCGGCCAAGGAAAAGAGCGAGGTGCTTTTCATCAATTACAAAAAAATCATCACGACCTGCGGGGCCTCATGCGGCTTCCACTCAAAGCTGATACGCAACATGATAGACATATTGGCGCGGAAGAACATGCAGCTGACCACCAAGCTGGAACATCTAACCAAGCGTACCATCAGGGGCAAGCTGCTCTCGTATCTCGGCGACGTGGCAAGGCAGGAGAGCAGCAGAGCCTTCGATATACCCTACAACAGGCAGGAGCTGGCGGACTATCTATCCGTGGAGCGCAGTGCGCTGTCCGCCGAAATGAGCAAGCTGAGAGCGGACGGGATCATGGATTACAGGAAAAACCACTTCACCCTTTTGCGGGATTGCGGCGAGT
>JAIRPC010000059.1 GCA_031257215.1 Eubacteriales Family XIII. Incertae Sedis bacterium | reverse complement strand
CCTGGGTTATGCCGTTTTCGGCGCGGTAAGATTGCAGCGCCATCATGATTTCCGCGCGCATTTTGGCTGCTGCCAGCCCTTGCCTGCCGATTGAGTCGGTTATCCATGTGCTTCTGCTTCGCCGCATTTCAGTTTCTCCCGTTCCTCTACCCTCTTGCCGATTCGGGCCACTTCGGATTCGATTTGCTCGCGCTCTGCGGGGCTGACCCTTGTTTCGTCGCCCATATAGTCGGTTATCGTTTTGATCTCCTTGCCGCCGGCCATTTCTCTCACCCTGCCTTTCGATTTTATTATGGTAACATATTCGCTGCAATGGTTTCAATGGCTCATGTGCGCTCGCCGCCTAGGGGACGCTTGCCCCTCATTCGGGGCGAGCCCACCCGCGAAATTGCGGAGCGGTAGTGCCGGCATGAGCCGCTGATTCCAAATATTCTTGATTACAGTATAAACAGTGCCCAGTGATATGTAAACAGCAAAATGGCGTTATCTACGGGCGCAATCAATTGAAATCATGCGGTTTGCGCAACCTGACGGTATGTCAAATTCCCAATATCTGCCACTTGAAGCATGCCCGGGCGTATGTGTCTGGCATGCCTGCGTGTATGTGGAAACCTAGGCTTTACAGTGCAAGTTGACAGTTTCCTTGTGCAAAATGGTAGCAGCTTTGGGGTCGGTAATTATTTGGCTGATTGTTTATAATGGCCACGGCAACTGCACCGCTCAGTTTGCCACCATGATACGCCCCCCATCGAAATGCACGTAGCCTTTCATTTCCAGCAGAGTTACCGCGCAGGTCACCGTCGGCACGCTCAGCTTGGCCAGCATGGCGGCGTCGTCCACGGTCATCTCGCCGTGTTCGCAGACCGCTCCGAGAACCAGCACTTCGTCGGCGCCCAGCTCGCCCATGCCCGCCGCGCACGAAATATCGTACGGCGCGGGATCGCGTTTTTCGCCCACCAGCATGCCCACTGTTCCCGCTTTGCCCCTGCGCACCGCCTTGGCTTTCGTGCGTAGCCCAAGATCGTCCAGGATATCGTCGAGGAACACCAGCGGCAGAACCCCGTCCTTGATGAGCTTGTTGCAGCCTACGCTCAGCTTCCTGTTGATGTTGCCTGGCACGGCGTAGACCTCCCTGCCCTGCGCCGCCGCGTACTCCGCCGTGATGAGAGAGCCGCTCGACAGCCCCGCCTCAACGACCACCGTCGCAATGCTCAGCCCGCTGATGATGCGATTGCGCGCGGGGTAGGTGAACCTCGTGCCGTGAGTGCCCTCGCTGTACTCCGAGAGCAACAGCCCTGACCTCGCTATGCGTTCGCGCAGGGCGAGGTTCGATTTCGGGAAGCATATGTCTAGCCCGTTGCCCATGACCGCAATGGTCGGGGTGGGGCCTTCGAGCGCCCCCTTGTGAGCAAAGGAGTCTATGCCTTCGGCCATGCCGCTCACGACCGCGACGCCGCGCTCGGAGAGCCTGTGCGCCAGGTTGTACGCCGCCCATCTGCCGTAGTCCGTCGCCCTGCGCGCGCCGACTATCGCCACCATAGGGTTTTCAAGCGCCGCAAGCTTCCCCATATAATACAGCCGCGGCGGCGGGTCGGCAATGCCCCGCAGCGCTTTCGGATAACCGCTGTCTTCTATGCCCAAGCTTCCGTATTGTTCGCCGCTGATGGCTTCGCCGTAGCGGGCTTCGCCCCCTGGGGCGCTGTTCTGCATATTCATTCATTTCCTCCTGCTAACCCTCCGCATCGCCCAGTATGTCCTTTGGGCGCCTATAACTGATGGCCTCCGTGATGTGGCACGCCAGGATTTCATCCGAGCCGTCGAGGTCGGCTATGGTGCGGGCAACGCGTTGAAGCTTCTTGCCCTGCCTCGCGCTGAAACCGTAGGCATCGTATGCCGACCTCATGATCCGTTCCGCTTCGCCCGTGAGCGCACAGTGTTTCTCCGTGTCCGAAGCGGATAGATCGCCGTTGTATGTGAACCTGGCTTCGCCCTCGTCCTCCGCGCCCGCGCTAGCCTCCGCGCCATCAGGCGGACTGTTGCGCTCGCGCTGCCTGCCCACCGCCTTAACCACGCCCGCATACAGCTCCGCCGACGAACAGCTTCCGCGCTCCGTGTCGCTCAGCTCCGAATACTCGACGCGCCCTACCCTTGTATGCAGATCGATACGGTCGAGCAGTGGGCCCGAAACGCGGGACGCGTATCTCCTGCGCTGCCGCTCGGTGCAGCCACATTCGTGCGTGGGGTCGCCGTAGTAGCCGCAGGGGCAGGGGTTCATAGCCGCTATCAGTATGAACTCGCAGGGGTAGCGGCTCCTGTACCCTACCCTCGACAAATCTATATACCTGTCTTCGAGCGGCTGCCGCAGCATTTCCAGCGCGCGCCGCTCGAACTCAGGCAGCTCGTCCAGGAACAGCACTCCCCTGTGCGCGAGCGAAAGCTCCCCTGGCCTTGGGCGGCTGCCGCCTCCGACCAGCGCGGCGGCGGAGATGGAATGGTGAGGAGCGCGGAACGGGCGGCCCAGCACGGTGCGCCCCTCATACGGGTCTCTGCCCGCGATGCTGTATATTTTAGTAACTTCCAAAATTTCCCTGCGCGAAAGAGGCGGCAGTATCGGCGGCATCCGCGACGCGAGCATGCTTTTGCCGGAGCCTGGCGGGCCGTACATGGCTATGTCGTGCCTGCCCGCCGCACAGATCTGTAACGCCCGCTTCGCCCGCTCCTGACCTTTCACTTCCGCGAAATCGCCGCACACCGCAACGGCCGCGGCACAGGGCGAAGCCCCGCCGCCCTCCGCGCCGCAGCCCGAACCAGTTGCGTGCGCACCATCCCCGCCGCCCCAGCCGCCCGCGAAGTCGAACACGGCGGGAACGATAGGCTTCAATCCCGAAAGGTGATCCACTATTTCGCTCAGGGTGGACGCCGCGTAGAAGCTCACGCCGTCAATATTCGTGAACTCGCCTATGCTTCCATCAGGCACGAAGATGCTGTGTATGCCTTTCTCTTTCAAGCCCAGTGCGAGCGCTACACCGTGCTCGGCGCGGTTCAGCCCGCCGTTCAGGGAAAGCTCCCCAAAAAACGCGCTGCCCTCGGTGAGCGCTGGGTCTATGATCTCGGAAGCGATCAGTATCCCCACCGCCACGGGCAGGTCGAAATGGCTGCCCTCCTTTCGCGTGTCGGCGGGCGAGAGGTTCACCGTAATGCGCCGCAGAGGGAAATCGCACCCGGAGCTGGCGATAGCTGAGCGCACGCGCTCTTTTGACTCGCGCACGGTAGCGTCAGGCAGCCCGACTATCGAAAGCTGTGGAAGCCCCTGCGATATGTCGGTTTCGACGCGGATAAGCTCGGTGTCGGGGCCGCAGAGCGTGGCGGTCATGACCGACGATATCATGAGAACGCGCCCGAAATATGGTTTATCTCAGGCTTGCCCGCGCTCAAAACCACCTCTATGACATCAAACCTGTACTCGGTGGACTCGTTGATCATGAGCCCGCCCCACTCGCGCATGAGGAACACGGTAGCCACCTGCCGATAATGCTTGCGTTTCCTGGGGCCGACGCTCTCGTAGGGCCGCCCCATATTGCCCGACCTGCGGCATTTGACTTCGATAAAGCACAGCATATTGCTGCCGCGCGGCCTGGCGATAATGTCGATCTCCCCGAGCCTGCACGTGAAATTGCGGCGCAGTATCTCATAGCCCGCAATTTCGAGATGCGAAACCGCCAGCGCCTCGCCGCGCCGCCCAACGCTCATGCGCCGCCCCCCGCGCTCAATATACGGTTTGCCGCCTGATGTTGCCATTGCTTCCATAACTATCCTCGCATTTCTATCAAATTATCTCAAATTCTCACAAATTTCAACCAGTTATATTATGTACTTCAAATTTATTCCTTACTATACCATAGATAAAGATAACTGTCAATATATTCTTGTAAAGAAATTTTTGGTATGTATATATAATATTATGGAATAATTATATCGGAAAGGAGTAGCCAGATAAGAGCCAAACCTCCTCTGGCTAGCCGACAGAAGACGAATCGCGTCTGCCTACCTGTCCCCTTTCCAGAACGTCGGCGTGAACATCATCACTATCGCGAAAAGCTCCAACCTGCCTATCAGCATAAGCAGGGTCAATAGCAGTCTCCCCGCGTGGGAGAACACGTCGAAGTCGTGGCCGAAGCCTGTGCCGCCGAATCCCAGGCCCGTGTTAGAGAGCGCGGCTATCACCGAGCCGGCCGTCGTTTCCAGGTCGTGGCCCTCGATGGACAGAAGCACCGTGCCGAACACGAAGATGAGCATGTACACGATAACGAACACCGAGATGTTCGCCACCTTTTCCTCCGGTATGATGTTGCCGCCGACCTTGATGGCCACCACCGCGTTCGGGTGCAGGCGCTTGTAGATATTGCGGCGAATGAGCTTGGCGATAACCGCGAGGCGCGATATCTTGATGCCGCCTGATGTAGAAGCGGAACAGCCGCCGACGAACGCCACAAAAAACAGAAATATTTTGCAGAAAGATGGCCACCCGTTATAGTCCGTCACGGAATAGCCAGCCGTTGACGCGAACGAAAACGCCTGCAAAAAGCTCCTGCGTATCGTTTCCGTTACTCCGCCATATATCCCGCTCACGCAGAGCGAGACAGTTATTACAACAAACACCAGGGCTATCATAGCGAGGTATATCTTTATCTCAGGGTCGCGGAAAAATTCCTTGAACCTCCTGCGCGGCAAGAGCTGAAGCGTGCTGAAATTCATCGCGCCTATGATACAGAATATGGAGACAATGATCTCAACCCCGACGCTCCGGAAATGCCCTATGCCCTCAGGGTAGTTGGAAATGCCGCAGTTGGATATGCTGCTAAACGTGTTCACCACCGCGTCAAACGCGGACATGCCGCTCACGAGCAGCAGCAGGATCTCCGCCACCGAAAGCCCGACATATATGAGGTAGACCATCTTCGCGTTCTCGGAAATGCGCAGGCGGTATTTCTCGATGCTCGACCCAGCGGTCTCCGCGTTCGCCAGGTTCGCCGTGCCTATCCCGAGCGCGGGCAGCACGGAGATGGCAAAGAGCAGTATGCCCAGGCCGCCCATCCAGTTCAGCAAGGCGCGCCAGAACAGCATGCTCGACGGGAGCGCGGAAAGGTCGGGTATGACGTTCGCGCCCGTGGTCGTGATGTTCGACACTGACTCGAAGAGCGCGTCTATGAAATTCGGCAGGTGGCCGCCAAAAAAATACGGCAACGCGCCGAGCGCCGACATGACTATCCAGCACCACGCGACGATAAAAAAGCCCTCGCGCATCTTTATCTGGTGTGTCGCGAGGCGGGCGGGAACGAAAAGCCCCAGCCCGGCGGCCGCCAGAACCAGCACCAGAAGACCGAAAATCCACTGTTCCGCCCGTTCGCCGCAGACGAGCGCAATAATGGCGCACGGCACCATAGCGCCGCCTATTACAAAGCAAATAACTCCTGAGAGCTTCCTTATCAGCCGAATGTCAAAGTTCATAGGCTACCCCAAAAGCCCCCTCTTGGTTTTCAGGAGCTTTTCAAGGTCGAACGCTTCCGAGAGCTGCGCCATGATAACAATGCGGTCGCCGTCCTCTATCGCCGTGTCCTCGTCAGGCAGTATCACCTCGCGCCGCCGCTGGATGGCGGCTATCATCATGCCGTCCGGGATCCTCATGCTTGAAATGCGGTGCCCCGTCAGCGCCATGTCGTCCTCGACCGCTATCTGTATCAGCTCGGCCTGCCCCTGTATCATCTGCGAGGACAGGACCTTGGTGCCTTGGAGCAGTCGGCTCACATGGCTTGCCGTTATGTCAACCGGGTTCAGCGCCATGTCCACGCCCATGCTCTCGATCAGGTTGCCGAAGCTGTCGCGGCTGATCTTCGCTATCACGTCCTCGATCCCCGCGTTCTTCGCCATGAGCGCAAGAAGCAGGTTTTCCTCGTCGAACCCCGTCGTGCTGACGAACGCGTCCATGTCCTCGAAATTCTCATCGTGCAGCAGGTTCGGGTCGGTCGCGTCCCCGTGCAGAACCAGGACGTTGTTCAGGTGCGCCGAGAGGTACTGGCACCGCCTCATGTCGAGGTCTATGATCTTGACCGACGCGCCGAAGTCCTCCAACATCTTCGCGAGGTAGAACCCCGCCTTGCCGCCTCCCGCGATCATCACCTTCTGGATGTCCGTATACCTGCCGCGCTCGAAAACCTTCTTCGATATTTCCTCTATAACGTCCCTCTTGCCGACCACGTAGATCCAATCGTCAGCGTCCATCACGCCGCTGTCGTCCTTCCTGGGGACTATAACCTTGCCGTTTTTTGAAACCGCTGCGATAACCACCTCGCCTAGCTGGTTCGCCGCCTCGCCGCAGGTCTTGCCCACTAGCGACGGTATCTTGCCCACCTCGAATTCGAGCATGGAAACCCTGCCCGCGTACAGCACGCCGTTGCTGAGCGTGTATTTCTCGACCAGGTATTTGTTGATTTCCTCGGCCACCGCAAGGTCGGGGTTCAGCACGTGGTCGATGTTGAAGCTCTCTTTCAAAAACTCGCGCTGCGCGAGATGCTCCGGGTCGCGGATCCTGGCTATAACCTTGCCAACGCCGAGCCGCTTCGCGATAGACGAGATAACGATATTCTTTTCGTCGCGGTCTGTCACGGCGATGAGATAGTCGTAGCCGCCGATGCCGATATCGTTCAGCAGAACGACCTCCTTGCCGTTGCCCGTGACGCCCATAACGTCGAGCGGCGCTATGAATCGCTCGATGACCTCGCTGTCCTTGTCAATGATTGTGACGGAGTGGTCCCCGCCGATGAGCATGTCGGCAATGCTCAGCCCCAGCTTGCCCGCGCCGACTATCGCAATTTTCATTTCGTTAACGTACCTCTTTCGTTTTTCGGATCCAACAGCCAGGCAACCTGCCGTTGCAACGCACAGCTATCGGAACAATAGCGCGACCGCGCGCGCCATATATTTTCGCCATTATTCATCGTCTACCATTGTAGCACTATTCCA
>JAIRPC010000024.1 GCA_031257215.1 Eubacteriales Family XIII. Incertae Sedis bacterium | reverse complement strand
GATCAATAGGAGCGTAGTATAATTAATAGGAGAACGATTTGCGCAGCTTTGCGCGGCAGGCTATGATGGACAGAATAACGGCAAGAGAATTAGCGGAGAATATGAACGGGCGAATCCTGGCGGGACCGCCGAGCGCGGAGGTGTTCGGCGTTTCGACGGATACGCGCGGGATTTCCGCCGGCGAGGCTTTCTTTGCCCTTGCGGGCGAGAATTACGACGCCCACGACTTTCTCGCCGTCGCGGCCGCGTCGGGTGCGTCAGCGCTTGTCGTGGACAGGGACGCGCCCGTGCCGGAGGGCTTCGGCGGCGCTGTTATACAGGTCGCGGACACCCTTGCGGCATACCAGGATCTGGCCGCATGGTACCGCCGCAGGGTCAACCCCACGGTGATAGCCGTAACGGGCAGCGTGGGCAAGACCACCGAAAAAGACATGATAGCCACATCCGCGTCCGCGTCGCTCAGGACGGTCGCAACGGAGGGCAATTACAACAACCATATCGGCGTGCCGAAGACCATATTCCGCATGGATGCGGATACGGAGTTGCTTGTATTGGAATTCGGCATGAACCACGCGGGCGAGATCAGGCGGCTTGCGGAGATAGCGCGCCCCGATATCGCGGTCATAACGAACGTGGGGATATCCCATCGCGAAAATTTCGATTCGGAAGACGGCATACTCAATGCCAAGCTGGAAATAGCGTCATACTTCGGAAAGGGCAACGCGCTGTTCGTGAACGGCGACGACCCGAAGCTCCGCGCTTTCGCGGACAGGGGCGGCAGATCGTACAGCGTGGCTACGGCGGGCGAGAGCGAGGGCTGCGGCTTCCGCATCACGCCGCCTAGGTACACGGGCGACGAGGCAGTGAGCTTCGCCTTGCAGTCGGAGAGAAACGCGATAGTGCATTTCACTGTGCCGACAGCGGGGCTGTACAACGGTGTGAGCGCCGCGCTCGCCGCCGCCGCGCTTTCGCGCGTCGGGATCACGGTGGCGGAGACTGCTGAAAGGCTGAAATCGCTCAGGAGGACAGACCACCGCCTGCGGCTGATCGTTGGAGGCGGGCTGAAAATCATAGACGACACGTACAACGCCAGCCCCGATTCCATGCGCAGCGCGATAGACTACCTCGTTTCGCTTTCTGGCGGCAGGAGGATAGCCGTGCTGGCGGGCATGAACGAGCTGGGCAAGGGCAGTGCGGGCCTGCACCGCGAGGTTGGCAGGTACGCCGCCGAGTCGGGCGTTGACCTGCTCGTTGCCGTCGGCGAGAAAGGCGCGACCATAGCGTCAGGGTGTGCGGGCAGTGGCGTGGGCAGCACCGCCGCGGTGAAATGCGCGGACAACGCGGAAGCGGCGGAGTATCTGCGTGCATCCCTGCGCGACGGCGATATCGTGCTAGTGAAAGGGTCGCGCGCAATGAGGACAGAGGAAATAGTGGACGCGATCAAGGAGGGGCTATGAACTACGGCATTACAATGATGACGGAGATATTGACCCCGTTGCTCGTGGCTATGGCTGTAACGTCCGTCGTGACTTGGCGCATCATCCCCGCGCTGAAAAAGCTGAACACGGTGCAGAACATATACGAGGACGCGCCCGAGACTCATCAGGTGAAGCAGGGCACTCCCACTATGGGCGGCGTGGCCATCATAGCGGGGATTTTCGCGGCGTGCATATTCTGCTTCGTCAGGTCGGGGTTCGTCTTTGACCTGCTCGTGCTCATGCTCATGACCCTGGGCTTCGGGCTGATAGGCTTTATCGACGACTACACGAAGCTCGTGAAGCGCATGAACAAAGGGCTTACGCCAAAGCAAAAGCTCGCGCTGCAAATAGCGCTCTCTCTGGCGTTCTCTCTCTACCTCGTGCTGGTCGGCTCGGGCGGGCGCTTCGGCACTGAGATCACGATACCGTTCATATGGGCGAACGTTGATATCGGATGGCTTGCGATACCTTATATGGTGTTCATCCTCGTCGCCATGACCAACGCCGTCAACCTCACAGACGGTCTGGACGGGCTGTGCGCGGGAACGGCTGGAACTGTGTCGCTCTTTTTCCCGCTGATACTCATCACGTCGGGCGCGGTGTGGGCCGCGTTGAGCATGGGCGACGCGCTCGGCGGGTTCGCGGAGCGCGAGGTCGCGAACACCATCACGCAGGGGCCGTTCTCCGACTACCCGACCAACCCGTTCTTCCTCGGCATAGACGGCGTGGGCACGCAGCCCTCGATACAATTTTTTGCGGCGGTCTGCGGCGCGTGCTTCGGCTTCCTGCTGTTCAACAGGCACCCCGCGAAAATATTCATGGGCGACACAGGCTCGCTCGCGCTCGGCGGCGCGATAGCGTCGGCGGCCATCTGCGCGAAAGCGGAGCTGCTGCTGCCCATAGCAGGCGTGCTGTTCGTTCTCGAAGCGCTGTCCGTGATCATTCAGGTAACGAGCTATCGGCTGCGCGGCGGCAAGCGCGTGTTCAAGATGGCGCCGCTCCACCACCATTTCGAGCTGTCTGGCTGGCGCGAAAAAAAGGTGGTAGGCAGCTTCACCGCGTTCACGTGGATAGTCTGCGTCGCGTTGGTGGCGTCCATTATCGTGCAGGCGATCACTATCGGGTGAGCGGGTGAAGCGGGTGAAGCGTGAGAGCATGGCGAGCCAGGTGAACCGCGCGGGCGGGATTTGCGCAGGGGCTGGCAGGGCAGATAGGCAATACTAAGACAAGCAAGACGAACTAATAACATGGAATAGCAAGGCAGTTAATGAACAGAGAAAAAATTACTAAAAAAGAAAATAAAGACAGAGAGATCGGGCGGCGCATGGCCGGTCGCATATACGAGGGAAAGCGCGTCCTGATAGTCGGGATGGGCAAGTCCGGCGCGGCCGCCATGAAAGCGTTCGCAAGCGCGGGCGCGGAGATCGCGGTTTTCGACTCCAAGGATATGGAATGGAACGACAGGGAACTTTTTGAGCGCGTCGGCGAGATCGGCGCGGTTCCGTACTTCAACGGCAAGGTGCCGCCGCACGAGGGCTGGGACTATATAGTCAAAAGCCCGGGCGTGCCGCCGACATTGCCCTTTATCGCGGCGGCAGTGGAGTGCGGCGCGGTGCTGATGGGCGACCTCGACCCCGCTTACCAGTTCGCTCCTGAGGGCGCGGTGTTCATTGCCATCACGGGCACGAACGGCAAGACGACCACCACGACGCTGGTCGGCGAGATATACAAAAACGCGGGCGCGGTGAGCGTCGTTACGGGAAACATAGGGACGCCCGTCATAGAGTCCGCCGTGAAAGCGGCATACGGGACGATATTCGTGACGGAGGTATCGAGCTTCCAGCTTGAAGACTCGCGCGAGTTCTCGCCCAAGGTGGCGGCGTTGCTGAACCTCACGCCCGACCATCTGGACAGGCACGGTACTATGGAGAGCTACGGCGCGGCAAAGGCGAGGGTATTCGCGGCGCAGGGCGCGGGCGATTATATTGTATACAATGCGGACGACGAGCTCGTGTGCGGGCTTGTGAAATCCGCTCCATCAAAAGCGTTCCCGTTCAGCCGCACTAAGGAGCTGGAAACGGGCGCGTTCGTCAAGGACGGCATGATAGTGCTGGCTGACTCCGAGGCGGTCGTGAAGAAATACAAAGGCGTCGGCTCATGCGAGACAACCGCGCTGGCGGCGGTAGGCGAGCTGCGCATACCTGGCGCGCACAATGTCGAGAACGCGCTGGCGGCGGCGGCGATAGCGTACTGCGGCGGCATATCCCCGAAGGTTATCGCAAGCACGCTGAAATGCTTCAAGGGCGTGGAACACCGCATGGAGCATGTGGCCACGATAGACGGCGTAAGGTTCGTGAACGACTCCAAGGGCACGAACCCCGACGCGTCCACAAAGGCTATCGAAGCGTCCGACGCCGGCATACTGCTGATCGCTGGGGGGTACGACAAGCAGTCGGATTTCCGCCCCTTTGTTCGGGGCTTCGGCGGCAAGGTGAAGCACCTGCTCCTGATGGGCGCGACCGCGGAGAGGTTCAAGTCGGAAGCGGAGCAGGAGGGGTTTACGGATGTGACTCTCTGCGAGGATATGGGCGCGTGCGTCAGGCTCGGCTTCGAGCTTGCGGAGCGTGGCGATACCGTTCTGCTTTCGCCCGCGTCCGCGAGCTGGGACATGTATTCATGCTTCGAGGAGCGTGGCGAGCATTTCAAGGAAATAGTGGAAGGGCTTCGTAGATGACAAAGGGCGGATTGACGGACAAGAAAATAGACGGCGGGGCAAGCGGCGCGGCCGAGGTGCGTGGCGGCGAGAGCGCGAGCCTGCGCCCGCGCGCGCCACAGCCTGATTTCCTGCTGACGCTGGCGGTGCTGGTGCTAGTGTCGTTCGGCGTTGTTATGGTGTTCAGCGCCAGCTATTACAGCTCCATGTACGACCCGAATATCGACGACCCGTTTTTCTATCTGATAAAGGCGGCAAAATTCGCGCTGATGGGCATCGCGCTCATGATAGGGGTTTCGTTCATACCGTACAGGATATATTTCGCGCTGGCGCCGTGGCTCATGGGCATAGGCATGCTTTTGCTGATCGCGGTGCTGTTGCTCGGAACGAACCTGAACAACGCGGAGCGGTGGATAGAGATCGGCCCCATTACCATCATGCCGGGCGAGATAGCCAAGGTGGCCGCGATATTTTTCGTGGCCTGGTTCTTCACGAAAAACCGTGTCATAGCCACGTCGTTCACGAGAGCCTATCTGCCTATGACGTTCCTCATGATGGTGTGCTGCGTGCTGATCATCATGCAGCCAAACCTCTCAACAGCCATCATAGTGTGCGGCATTATCGCGATACTCACCTGCATAGCGGGCAACCCGAAGAAAAATCTGATACTGACCATGACGGTCGGTTTCATCGGGCTATACGCGTATATCGAAACGCACCCCGACAGCGAGCACTACAAGAGGTTTCACGGCTTCCTCGAACCGTTCAAGGATGCTCACGGGGAGTTCTACCAAAACGTGCAGTCCCTGCTGGCGTTCGGCGCGGGCGGCGTGACGGGCGTCGGGCCTGGCAGGAGCATACAGAAAGCGCTGTATCTGCCAGAGGCTAACAACGATTATATCTTCGCGATAATAGGCGAGGAATTTGGCTTTATCGGCTGCCTCGCGGTTTTGGTGCTGTTCCTGTTTCTGATTTGGCGCTGTATGCTCGTGTCCGTTAACGCTCCCGACAGGTTCGGGATGCTGCTCGCGGCGGGGGTGACTATATGGGTGTCGTTGCAGGTGGCGCTGCACGTCGCGGTGGTCACGTCGAGCATGCCGCCAACGGGCGTGGCTCTGCCGTTCATCAGCCAGGGCGGCAACGCTATACTGATAATGATGGCGGCAATGGGCGTGGTGCTGAACATATCGCGGGAATCGGCACGGCTTGCAGCGAAGGCCGCCCGCGAGGAAGCGGA
>JAIRPC010000015.1 GCA_031257215.1 Eubacteriales Family XIII. Incertae Sedis bacterium | reverse complement strand
GTCACGAACCTGCGCAACGCCATACTCTGCGCGGTAGCGGATCTGGTGGAGTTCCGCGACGAGCCGACTGGCGGCCACGCCTCGCGGACACAGCGCTACATGGAGATAATGCTGATGGAGATGGCCGAGAGCGGGGTCTATGCGGCGGAAACGGCGCAGTGGGATTTTGAATCGGTTATCGCGTCCACGCAGATGCATGATGTGGGCAAAATAGCTATAAGCGACACTATTCTCCAAAAGCCGGGCAAGCTGACGGATGAGGAATACACGGTGATGCGCACGCACGCGAATATCGGCGCGTCCATCATCCGCAACATAGAGGCGAATGTCTGCGAAACGACATTCCTGAAACACGCGCGGCTCATAGCTGGCGGGCACCATGAGAAATGGGACGGCAGCGGCTACCCATGTATGCTCAGCGGCGAAGACATCCCGCTGGAAGGGAGGCTCATGGCAATAGCGGACGTCTATGACGCGCTAGTGTCCTCGCGCCCATACAAGCCAGCGTACAGCACCCAAAAGGCGCGCGACATAATAATGGAGGGAAAAGGCAGCCACTTCGACCCCAGGCTGGTGGATGTGTTTGACCGGGTGTCGGAGGATTTTGCGAATGTTATCAGAGAATATACTGTATAAGGGTAGCCAGATATGAGTCGAACCACGTCGCCTCATATCTGGCTAGGCGCACTCTATTTTATCGGCGGGCTGAATGTCGCCAGTATTGTCAGCGGCGAAGCGCCTGTGTTTTTGATGGCGTGCGTCATGCCGATCGGCGCCTTGAACGCGTCGCCTTTCTTTATCGGAGTCCATTCCGTATCGTCGAGAAACTCGCCCGCGCCGTCCACTATGTAGAAATACTCTACCGCGTCGCCGTGGGTGTGCGGCGAGATCTCAAAGCCCGGCACCACCAGTATCTCAACGTTGTTGAAGCCGCCGCCCGTTTCGGATTTCGAGAAGAAATGCCTCATATAGACTCCTTCGAATGTCGGGTGCTTGACAAATTCCGTGTTCGATTTAAAATTATTGCTCATGAATTCAACCTCCTGATCATCTCCACACTCTGCGGCAGCGATATTGCCGCCAGTTAATTATACCACACCGAACCAAACGCAGGCGCAGGCATGGCCACCGCGCCGCACGCCCCTGTGTTATAATTGATATAAGAATAACTGTGCAAGAAATGCGGTTTTGCAAAGGAGCTTTATAGATATGGATATTATTGTCTTAGTGTTGCTGTGTGCGCTGAACTTCGGCATCAGCATCTGGAACGCGAACTCGGTCGGCAAGATTTGGACCGAGGCGAAGTATATCGGAGGCGGCGTCCGCATACTCGCGGTATGCGGCTACATCATGGCGGTGGCTGGGTTCACGATGGTGTATTCCATCATCATCATGGCGGTCATCGGCGCGACTAACGGGCTGGGGTATCTCGAAGCCGAGCAGTCCGCCCTGCTCCTGCAATTCGTCAGCGACCTCACGTACATCCTTATCGCGCTGGCGATAATTCCGACGGGAATAATAATAACTATCAACAGCCTTGTCGTGTTTTGGAAGAACAAGAACATCAAGACAGGAGCGATAGGCGCGTGGAACACATTCGCAACCGTGTCGAACGTGGTGAACGCAACACGCGCAATGCCGTCGGCGTTCGGCAGGATATTCGAGTCTGTCCGGAAAAACCGCGACAGCGGTGTTATCGTATTGGCGATAGCCATAGTCGCGATCTGCGTGCTTGGCGGGTATTTCACGGCGTCCGCGATAGTGAAGCGCGCGGACAGAAAATACGATCTCTTCAACCAGGTCGCGCCAGGCTACGCGACGGGCGACGCGAACCCGCAAGGGCAGCCCTTTGCACAGGGGCAGCAATACGGGCAGCCGCAGGGCCAAGGGTACGCGCCGAACCACCAGTACGGGCAGCAGGCGGCGGGCTATCCCCCAGGCTACGGGCAGCCAGACCAACAGCAATACGGAAGCTCCCCCAGGAGCATGGCGGAACGCGAAGCCGAGCTGCGGCGGCGGCAGGGAATGTAGGGCGGCTCGCATACAGCGCGCCTATTTCAATATCTGTGCTTTGCTACCCCAGCTCGCGTTCCGCCATCACTGCCGCTATCGCGCCGTCGGCTGCGGCGGTCACCACCTGGCGCAGCTCCTTGTCCCTGACATCCCCTGCCGCGTAGACCCTCGGCGCGCTCGTCCGCATGTCGCAGTCCGTCACGATATACCCGCCGTTCATCTCGACCGCGCCCTCGAACGCACCCGTCTGCGGCCTGTTCCCGACGAAGATGAACACGCCCATCGCGCTGTCGCCCTCGGCGGGCTTCAACTCACGCACCTCGCCTGTCTTGACGTTTTCGACCACCAGCCCGTTCAGGAGCGCATCGCCCCTTATCTCTTTCACGACCGTGTCGAACATGAACTCGATATTCTCTGTGGCCCGCGCCTTGTGCTGTGTGGACAGCGTGGCGCGAAGCTCGTCGCGCCTATGGATAATAACTGCTTTTCTGGCGAATTTCGCTAGGTGCAAGGCCTCCTCGACCGCCGACTCGCCGCCGCCCACCACGTAGACATCCATGCCTCTGAAAAAAGGCCCGTCGCAGGTCGCGCAGTACGACACTCCCCTGCCCGTGAAGCTCTCCTCGCCATCCACGCCGAGCGTCTGCGGCATGCTGCCCGTCGCAATGATGACTGCCCTAGCGCGGTATTCCGTGCCGCCCGCCACCACCTTTTTCTCGTTGCCCGAAAAATCGACCTCCGTCACCTCGCCGAAAGCCTCGTCGTACCCGAACGATTTCGCTTGCTCCGCCAGGCGCGCGGCGAACTCCGCGCCGCTCTCGCCCTTGATGCCGCCCGGATAATTCTCTATGCTGGCCGTGATGAGTATCTGCCCGCCCGCCGCGCCCTTCTCGATGACCAAGGTACTGAGCATTGCGCGGCGCGCGTAGATGGCGGCCGACAGCCCCGCCGGCCCGCCGCCTATGATAATGATGTCATAAATTCTGTTATTCTCCATCCTGTATTCCCTTTCTTGTTATTGATACAGCACCCGCGATATAGTGCCCGCGCCGCTCACAGCGCGAACCCCGAAAAGCGGCTCTCGGGCAGGCGGGACGCCACGCGCGAGATGTTTATCAGGTGCTTGTAGGTCAGGTTTTCCGAAATGCTGTTGTTGCCCCAGCTTCCGCAGCCGAGGGTGTTCGTGGGCGCGAGCCCGTTGTAGTCCGAGCCGCCCGCGCAGGTCGCGGCGCTCTGGTTCACGAGGATGCGGCTCACGGGCAGATGCAGCCCTGCGTACTCGATATGCGCTTCGTCGCGGGTGTGCAGGCTGACGCTGTGCCCCTTGCCCTCGTATTCGAGGTTCGCTCTGGCTATCGCCACGGCTTCGTCGAAGGTTTCGTAGGGGTAGAGCGCGATGACGGGACACATCTTCTCTCCTGACAGCCTGTCTGCCGCGCCCGCGCCGTCCGCGAACACAGCGATGACGCGCGTGCATGCCGAGGAATCCGTGCCATTCGCCGCGGCAAGCCCCGCCACGCCAGCCAGCCCCGCCGCCTCCACTACCGCGTGCGCGGGCTGTCCAACTAGGTGGCGGTTCATGCCGTCCTCGGTAAACAGTGCGCCGCGCAGCGCCGAAACCACCTCGGGTGTGCGCGGCAGGCAGACCGCATGGCTCGCGGCAAGCGCGGCGATAAGCTCGCCCTCCATCTCGGCAGGGAAAATTATCGACTGCTCGGCGGCGCAGATGATCCCGTCGTCAAAGGCGCGGCCGTCCACTATCATAGGCACGGCCTCCGCGAGGTCGGCATCCCTGCCCACTATGCACTGAACGTTGCCCGCCCCGACGCCGAGCGCGGGCTTGCCGCTCTCGTATGCCGCCTTGACCATACCCATGCCGCCCGTCGCGATAACAACGTCCGCCGACGATATCAGCTCGTGAGTGTTCTCTCGCGAATGTTGCCCTATTATCTGCACTATATTCTCCGGTGCGCCGATGGCTTTCAGGTTGGCGTTTATCAGCTCCACTGCCCGCGTGCTGGAACGGACGGCGCGGTGGTGCGGCGTAATGACGATGACGTTGCGTCCTTTCAACGCGAACATGGCGTTGCTCATGGGCGTCACGATGGGGTTGGTCACAGGCGTGATGGAAGCCACCACCCCGACGGGCTTCGCTATCTCCGTGATGCCGGAAGCGGTGTCGCGGCTGATGACCCCCACGCTTTTTTTCGTGCTGAGGTCGGCCGCGATCATCCGCGCCTTGTTCCTGTTTTTCGCCGTCTTGTCCTCCGGCCGCCCCATGCGCGTTTCCTCCGCCGCAAGCCGCGCCAGCTCGTCCGCGTTGTCATAGACCGCCTTTGCCACGGCGTTCACCGCGCGGTCGGCGTCCTCCTGCGACCAGCGCTCCGCCGCCGCCTGCGCCGCCCGCGCCCTCTCGATATAGCCCTGAATGTATTCGCTCATCATGTCTCCTGTCCAGGCGCGCCAGGCGAACCGCTGCCGCCGCCAAAGCGCCCAACGTCCCCGCCCGCCGCGCAACCCGCGCCAAGGCAAAGACCATCTACCAATTATTATGCCTACAATTATATTGTAACCGATTGCGCCGCCGAGGGACAGGAGGAAATCGAGGAGCGAGCCACGAAAACGGCAATAATTCATCCCTGTTGCGATTATTTGCAAAGTTTTTATAGTACAATATAGAAACTTTTAATTATTTTATTTTTCTATATTACGATATAGTAATAGTAATTACTATCGTGATACTGTATTACGATATAATAAGTTATTGACTAATATTATTTTACATGTTACGATATAAAAAATAGCGAAAAAGGAGGGCTCAAATGATCGACAGAACGCATTATCTTAACAATTTGCTTCGTTTCAGGGACAAAAGCCCCATTAAAGTCATTACAGGCGTGAGGCGTTGCGGCAAATCCACGTTGCTTGACCTGTTCGAGCAGCATCTTCTGCGCGACGGCGTTCCGAAAGAAAACATCATCCGCGTCAATTTTGAGGAGATGAAGTTCGACAAAATAAAGACCTACACCGAGCTCAATGACTACCTGGTATCCGTCAAGCCAAAAAGCGGCATGGCATATTACATCATTGACGAGATACAGCGCGTCGAAAAATGGGAAAAGGCCATCAACTCGATTCGGCTTGACGAAAACAGCGACATCTACCTGACTGGCTCTAACGCGGCTATGCTGTCGTCCGAGCTTGCCACAGTCATCGCGGGCCGCTATGTGGAGATAAAGATGTACCCCCTGTCATTCAGCGAATACAAAATCGCCTATGCCGAAACAGGGAAGAGCGACACCGACATGTTTTCGGGATACCTGGACGATGGAGGGTTTCCCGGGCTGGTGGAATACGCGAGCGACCAGACCGCCAAGTCGATTTACCTGGACGGCATACTGAACACCATCCTCATGAAGGACGTCGTGAGCCGCGGCGAGGTGCGTGACCCATCGCTGATGGAGAAGCTGCTCGCCTACCTTGCCAACAATTCCTCGTCGCCTTTCTCCTCCCAGAAAATCGCGAATTACCTCACAAGCGCCGGCAGAAAAACCAGCGCTGTGACCATCGATAGCTATGTCGCGCTGCTTGAAAAGGCTTTCGTCATCTATCGCGTAGGACGCTATGACATCAAGGGCAAAGGGCTGCTGAAAACGCTGGGCAAGGTATATTTCGTTGATACTGGCCTGAAAAACCTGCTGTCCGCGCGGTCTGGGTTCGACTACGGGAACGACCTCGAAGGGCTTGTGTATTTCGAGCTGGCGCGGCGCGCGCGCAAGGTTCGCGTCGGCAAGCTCGGCAGGCTCGAAGTCGATTTCATCGCGGAAAGCGAAGCGGGCAAGTCGTACTACCAGGTTTGCGCGTCGGTCATGGACAGCAACGTGCGGGACAGGGAGCTGGCGCCGCTTAGAGCCATCCCCGACGATTACCCCAAATATCTGATCACCACGGACAGGCTGCCGAACAGCGATTTTTATGGGATCAGGCATGTGAATATTTTGGATTTTTTGAGCGAAAATTCCTGAATGCCGAATAACCAGAATTCGTTCGCGCAGAAGCGGCTGATAGCCCCACCACCCACGCAAACACCAAAACAGGAGAGGGCTACCCTCTCCTGCCTTGGAAGTGAAAGAAACAGACTTAACTTCTTGAATGGTATGCGGCTGTTATGTTATTTGTTTATGCTTTCCACAAGGTTCTGCGGCAATTTCTCGAAATGGTCGAACTGCATTACGTACACGCCGCGCCCCTGCGTTTTCGAGCGCAGGTCTGTCGCGTAGCCGAACATCTCCGACAGCGGCACGAAGCCCCTGACGATCGCCGCCCCGCTCTGCATGTCAGAACCCTCTATGCGACCGCGCCGCGAGCTCACATCGCCAATCACATCGCCCATATGCTCCTCGGGCACAGTGACCTCTATCTTGAATATCGGTTCGAGCAACACGGGGTTCGCTTTCTTCGCGGCCTCGCGGAACGCCATAGACGCCGCGATCTTGAACGCCATCTCGGACGAGTCCACCTCGTGGAACGAGCCGTCGTAAAGCTCGATGCCCACATCGACCACCTG
>JAIRPC010000014.1 GCA_031257215.1 Eubacteriales Family XIII. Incertae Sedis bacterium | reverse complement strand
TTTTTGACACAGCGTTCGGCGGCGGCTTCTTGCTCCGCTTCCGGGACACCTAGCTCCGTCAGCGTCGTGGGCAGCCCTAGCGACCGGAGCCATTTCGTGAACAGCTCGATACCCTCGTAAGCGACAGCCTCTTCATCGCCTACGCCCTGCGTCCCTGCCCCGAACACCCGCCTGCCCAGGTTCGCCACCTTTTTTACCTCTTGCTCTGTTCCGTGCGCGACCATGTATTTCATGTATGCAGGCATCACCACCGCCAAGCCTTCACCGTGAGGGAAGTCGTAGTGTCCGCTCAGCTGGCGTTCCAGGGAGTGCTCGCCGCCCATGGCTCCGTGGGGCTTTCCTAGCTCGGTCAGGTCGTTGTGCGAAAACGCCGCCGCCAGCATCAGCTGTGCGTGTGCGTTAAAATCATTCGGAACCTTCAGCGCTATCGGCGCGAATTTCACTACCGTGTTCAGCGTGCCTATGCAGTATTCGTCGGAGATGTAGCTGTCGTACTGCGAGAAATATCTCATATAGGTGTGCGCGAATATGTCGGCCGCGCCTGCCGCCGTCTGCTTCGCGGGCAAGGTATACATCAGCTCAGGATCCATGACGGCGAACACAGGGCGGCACACCGCGGGCCACATAAGCCCGCATTTGCCCTCGCCGTCGATATCGTCCACCAACACGGTCGATCCGCTCATCTCGCTGCCCGCAGCCGCTATCGTGTTGATCGTGCCGACGGGTGCCATGCGCCGCGGCTCTGTTCCATGATAATATGACCAATACTCCCCATCATTGGCGGCGGCGAGCGCGATAGCCTTCGCCGTGTCGATGGAGCTGCCGCCTCCGACGCCGAGGAAGAAATCCACGCCCTCCTCGCGGGCGAGCCTCATGCCTTCCTCAGCGCGCGAGCGCAGTGGGTTCGCCTTGACGCCGCCTAGCTCCACGAACGGGATGCCTCCGCCGTCCAGCGCGGACTTCACGCGCTCGTAGAGCCCGCTGCGCTTGATGCTGCCCGAGCCGTATACGAACATCACCTTCGTGCCGCCGTATTTTTTCACGAGCCCCGCAAGCCCCGCCACAGCGTCCTTGCCGAAAGCTATCTCCGTGTAGAGATGTAGATTGAATGATATCGAATCGTTCATTGTTCTCCGCCTTTCCTATCAATAAAATCATGCAAGCAAAATAGTGCAGAAAATATTTCAATAATAAATCTATGTAATTATATCATGTGTATGGGCGCATGGGTAATTCTAAAATTTAACTTTACACCGTCAAAAAATCGTGAAGTTATACTATTGACACAATTTTCTGTTATAATTGGACAATAGACAAGCAATTGGTCTACAGCTATTTTTTTTCTACACTATATACTTATTATTTATTTTATCGCTGTTTTGAGAAGGAGGAGGTTATGAAAGGCAGGAGACTCAGGTTATTGCTAGGCGCGATTGTCGTACTCTCGGCAATAATCATCCCATTGGCAGTTTTCGCGGCAGAGGATGGAAGTGCAGAGTACGAACCGTCATTTTTCGGTACATGGGTGGCGCTAGTGCCGCCGGTAGTTGCCATCGCACTCGCTCTTATCACAAAGGAGGTTTACAGCTCTCTGTTCTTCGGCATTCTCGTTGGCGGCATATTCTGGGCAACCGGACACCCCGACGGTATTGTCAGGGCTACAGCCGTGCATGTGTTCCAAGACGGATTTCTCGGAACTATCACGGACTCTTACAATATGGCTATTCTTATATTCACCACAGTGCTAGGGGTGCTAGTCGTCATGATGAACCGTTCAGGCGGGGCTGCCGCGTTCGGGCGGTGGGCCAAAGCAAACGTCAAATCGCGTGTCGGCGTGCAAATAGTCACTATCATCCTCGGTTGCCTGATATTCATTGACGACTATTTCAACTGCTTGACCGTCGGCACGGTGATGAGGCCAATAACAGATGCACACAGGATTTCACGTGCGAAGCTTTCATATCTTATTGATTCTACAGCGGCGCCTATTTGTATCATCGCACCAATATCCACATGGGCAGCCGCTGTCTCGGATTTTGCCGAAAAAGCCGGTGAGTCTGGATTCCAGCTTTTCTTGAGCTCGATACCATACAATTTCTATGCGTTGCTCACAATATTCTTCGTATTCGCGCTCGTCCTGACAAAGACAGACTACGGCCCAATGCGAAAGCATGAGATCAACGCGCTAAAAGGCGATGTTTATACTACGCCAGACCGCCCATTTGCAGATGCGAAAGAGGATGAAGTCAATCCGAACGGAAGAGTCATCGACCTTGTAGTCCCCGTTGTCACGCTCGTCATAACAAGCATACTTGGCTTGGTGCATTCAGGTGGTTTTTTCAGTGGCGATGCCAGTTTCGTAGATGCGTTTGCACAAGCTGATGCTTCTGTTGGGCTTATGTACGGCGCAGTATTTGCGCTAATCATTTCTATCATCTATTTTATGCTGCGCAGGACATTCAAGTTCACCGAGCTGATTCAGTGCATCCCTGATGGATGGCGGGTTATGGCCGCAGGTGAACTGATACTGATTTTCGCATGGACCATAAACTCTACAACCGGAAGCATCGGTGCAAAATTCTTTGTCGAGGCGGCCTTGCAGAACAGCGCGGCAGGCCTAATGAATATGTTGCCCGCCATCATTTTCCTGGCGGCGTGTGGGCTCGCTTTCGCAACAGGCACTTCTTGGGGCACATTCGGGATTTTGATTCCGATAGTAATACAGGTATTTGCAGGCACTGATCAGCAGCTTATGATCATTGGCATGTCGGCCTGTATGGCTGGCGGTGTATTTGGCGACCATTGTTCCCCTATTTCGGACACCACGGTACTCTCGTCCACAGGCGCACAGTCAAACCACCTAAACCACGTTACCACCCAAATACCGTATGCTGTTACGGTAGGCATTACAACATTTATAGGGTTTGTAATTGCGGGATTCGCACGCACGCCGATCATCAGCCTCGCAGTCGGCGTCATCATTTTGCTGCTAACTCTTTTCTTTATAAAGAAAAGAGGCGGGTCGGCCGAAGCAGACGCCAGCAGAGAACACGTGCCGGCATGAAGCATCTAGCTCCAGCAATAGTTTGAGTTAGATAACAACCGTTTCCCTTAAATAAACCAGCAAGTAGGAGGTTTATGCGATGTTGAGAAATTCCATAGAGGACTTGGCTTTTGGCTATGAGATCGTCACGCGGGACGACGTGGCGGCTATGCACGACGCCACGCTTCGGCTGATGGGCGGGTTCGGCGTGCGCGTTGCGGGCGCCGAAGCGCAGGAGCTGTACGAGGAAGCGGGCTGCGAGGTGGACAGGGAAACGGACATGGTGAAGTTTCCCGCTGATGTTGTTGAGGGCGCGATAGAATCCGCGCCGGACACGTTCACCATGTACGGGCGCGACCCTAGCTACAAGGCTGTTGCGGGCGGACGCAATGTTATTTTTACAAATTTCAGCGCGGGCGTGGAAATCGACGACCCCTACACGGGCGAACGGCGGGCAACCACGCTGTCTGACCTGCGCTCGGTGGTGAGATTTCTCGACGGGCTTGAATACGTGGACCGCATTACGCTACCCGTCATAGCGACGGACGCGCCCGCGGAAATCAAGGAGCTTTACGAAGCGGAGGCGCTCTTCTCGAACACGACCAAGCATTTCGCGCACGACGCGGACGGCAAGGAAAAAACGCGGCTCGTGTTCAAGATGGCGGCAGAGGTCGCGGGCGGCTACGACCAGTTGCGCGAGCGGCCTATCATCTCCGGCGGCTGCTGCCCGACAAGCCCGCTCGAAATCACGAAAGACGGCGGCGAGCAGATAATAGAAGCGGCGCGTCACGGGCTGCCCTGCAACATCCTGTCGATGGGGCTGTGCGGCGGCACGACTCCCGTGACCCTGGCGGGTACGATACTCACCTGCAACTGCGAGGTGCTGGCGGGCATCGTGCTGTCGCAGCTGGCCCATAAGGGCGCGCCCGTTTTCTACGGAAGCTCGACCACGATAATGGACATGAAGCGCATGACCTCCCCAGTCGGTGCGCCAGAGCACGCAATGATTGGCTCGGCGGTCGCGGCCATCGGCAAATACTATGGCATACCTACCTATGTCGGCGGGACATAGGGGGACAGCAAGCTGATCGACGCGCAGATCGGCCACGAGAAAACCATGAGCGCCCTCCTACCCGCGCTGGCAGGGTCCAGCGTCATCTACGGGATGGGCATGACAGAGCTAGGAATGGTCATGAGTTACGACCAGCTGATCATAGATTCGGAGATAGTCAAGATGACACGCCGAATCATGGACGGTATCAGGTTTGACGACGACACGCTGGCGGAGGAGGTCATAAAAGCTGTCGGCCCCGCGGGCACGTTTTTGAACCAGCGGCACACGCTGAAACACCTGCGCCAGGAAACATCGACCTCGACGCTGTTCGACCGCGACATGTACGAGAACTGGGTAACAGGCGGGGCGAAAGACGTGAACGCGCGGGCGCACGAGGAAGCCATGAAGCTCCTCGAAAGCCACAAGCCGACGCCGCTGCCCGAAGAAACGGCGAAGGCCATCCGTTCTATAATAGAGGATGCGGAGGGTGCGCTGGCGGAGAAGAAAGCGTTCGATGCCAGGCAGGCGTGATTAGCTGTATATGGGTCGAACCACATCGCCTAAAACGCTGTGATTTCGGCTCTTGCTACCTATACACCTTGCGCACGCCCGGAGAGCTGGACAGGAATGCTACCGCCGCGTAGCAGGTGTCGAACGAGAGGATGTCGCCTGTGTGTATGCCTGAGTCCGCGTCCTCCACGTCCAGTATCGTGTGGTCGCTCGACGCGCCCAGCAGCTCCGCACCCTCAGTGCGCGGTATAAGCTGGTCCAGATATCCGTAGTCCACCTTGCCGACGCCGAGCAGCGCACGCCTGCGTTCGCCCCTGTCCACATAGGTGGGCTTGTTGCGAAAAGCGTCGTAGGC
>JAIRPC010000025.1 GCA_031257215.1 Eubacteriales Family XIII. Incertae Sedis bacterium | reverse complement strand
TCCACGACCTCCGCCATAGTCGAGGACGGCGTTATCGGGTATATCGCCGCCACGTCCGTAAACGCATACGACACATAGGCCGCCGCCGTATTCCCATCCATTGTCTTAGTTTTGCTCATCTGCTTCTCCTTTCATATATCCATCTATCCACCGTCATTGCAGGCGCCACCACTAGCTCCATGCCGTCCCGCAAGCTTTTCAAAGGGAATCCTCCGTCAACAAACCCCAATCAATTATTATACCATCAGTCAGCGCTTCAATCCATTACTATTATTTGCACACCCAACGCCCGACGCGCACCGCCCCGCTTATCTATGCCACCCAACGCGCACCCGCTTCGCGCACAGACCGGCGCCACGCTAACAGTCCGCCGAAGCCGCGCCCGCCATCTCCGCTTCGTCCGCTTTGAGAAACACCTCCATGTCGAGTATGAACAGCATCTGCCCGCCTACATTGCCGACGCTCCCGACAAACCTGTCCTCGAAGCCCACTCGGCCGTCAGGCACAGCGGCAATATCGCCCTCCGGTATGGATATAACGTCGTCCACCCTGTCTACGATCAGCCCCGCCACCATACCGTCCACGTCCACCACTATGACGCAGGTGCGGTCATTGTACGGCAGCTCCTGCCTGGCGAATTTCAGGCGCACATCTATCAGCGGGATAATCTTGCCGCGCAGATTGGTTATGCCCTTTATGAAAGCCGGCGTGTTCGGCACTTTCGTTATGCGCCCTACCCCCACGATCTCCGTAACATGGCGTATCGCTATCCCGTAGGAGCTGCCCGCCAGCGTGAACGTAAGGTACCGCCCGCGCTGCGTGTCCTCTTCCTCGTTGAATTCCTCTATTGAAGTTATTTCTTCCATTATTATAATTCCTTTACATAGTCAATCATTCAGGATGTTCTTCACGGTCTGCAACAACCGTTCGGGCTTGAACGGCTTGACAATGAAATCCAGCGCTCCAAGCTTGATCGACTCGATAACCTTGCTCTCCTGCCCCATAGCCGAACACATAACCACCTTGGCGCCGGGATCCATTTCACGAATCTCTCCGAGCGCCGCAATCCCGTCCTTTATCGGCATAGTGATATCAAGAAGCACGAGGTCAGGCGATTCCGACGCATAGAGCGCAACAGCCTCCTCCCCGTTGCCTGCCTCGACAAAGTCAGAAAACCCCGCTTTTTTGAGATTTTCTTTCACCATCATGCGCATAAACGCAGCGTCGTCAACAATAAGAATCTTGACCATCAACAAAGCTCTCCTTCATGAATATTTCCCTTCGCATATGAAGATATTATATCAGAACATGCCACCTATGACACGGAAAATTATCAACAAACTATATGTTTGAGTTATTAAAACCAATTGCCCAAAACAGAAAAATGTAATATAATCTCCTTGGAATGGATAGTGGATATAGCAACGATTTCAATAATGACTCTCTCTTAGATCTGTACATCTTTGAGGCTACCGCCTTGATCGACGGACTTGACGGCATACTTTTGAACGCCGAACAGTCGCGTACTCTCCGCGCCGACGACGTTAATGAGATATTCCGCATCATGCACACCATCAAAGGTTCGTCCTCTATGATGGAGTTCGACACCCTCTCCTCCGTAGCGCACAGCACTGAGGGCATTTTCTCCGCCGTGCGCGACAATGGCACAGACGATTCGGATTTTGAGGGCTTGTTTAATGTTGCGCTCATGTCGTTCAGGTTTCTCGCGGGCGAGATCGCGAAGCTGCAGGATGGCGCGGAGCTGTCGAAGGGCGCTCCCGAGCTGATATCAAAGCTCGACGCCTATGCCAAGTCGCTTGGCGGCGAGGCTCCGCGAGAGGTGGTTGTAGATACCGCGCAGCGTGAGGCGGCTGTCGATGCCGCCGATATCCCCGTCGCGCCGGAGGGCGGGCGTATACTCGGCATTGAGCCAGCCGCCGACATGCCTTTTCCCAAAATGGAGGTTCCAGAGAGCCTCGATAACGAGCCGGAGCCGCCGGAGCCTTTCATCGGTTTTCACACAGCCCCCGCCCCAGCGCCTGTGGCGCAGGCAGCAGAGCCGCCCCAGCAGGATGGCGAAAACACCGTGTTCCTGCACGTCCACTTCAACGAGGGAGCGCGCATGGAGAACATCAGGGCCTTCATGCTCGCGAACAAGCTCTCCGAATTTGGCACGGTCAACAGCACCGTCCCGTCGGATTTGGAGAACAACGTCGCGGCATCTGGCTACATAATAGAGAACGGCTTCTACATCAGCTTTACGAGCAATATGTTCCGCGAGCAGATCGGCGCCCTCGCGAAAGGCACGCTCTCCGTTGAGTCGGTTTCGTTCGTGCGCAGGCTGCCGAACGACGATACGACGGGATCCACGCCAAACACGCCCGCCAGGGAAAATGGCGAAACACGAGTGGCCAAGCCCGCCCCAGCCCCCGTACTGTTCGCGGAGCTGGAAGCTGCGCTTCCAATAACAAAGCATGCCCCGATAACAGAACAGGCGCCAGCACCAACTCCAGCGCAGTCCATCGCGCCCGAGCCAGCGCCAGCCCCCCCCCAAGCACAGCCCACCGAGCCAGCGCCCGCGCCGGACAAAGCCCAAACCCAAGTCCCAGACCTACACGCGCCAGCGAAGCAGAGCCTCATCAGCGTGGACGCGACAAAGCTCGACACGCTGCTGGATCTCGTAGGGGAGATCGTCATCAACGAATCCATGCTGACGGAGAACCCGGAGCTGTCCACGATCGATCCGCACAGGCTTGAAAGCTTCAACAAGGCCGCACACAGGCTGGGCAAGCTCACGGACGAGCTTCAAGACTCGGTCATGTCAGTCCGCATGGTTCCCGTCCAGTCCACGTTCCAGAGGCTGAGGCGCGGCGTGCGCGACATCAGCAAGCAGCTCGGCAAGGACGTCGAGCTGGTGATAATGGGCGAAACGACAGAGGTGGACAAGGCCATCCTCGACGCCATAGGCGATCCGATCATGCACCTCGTCCGCAACGCGCTCGACCACGCGATAGAGCTGCCCGATGAGCGCGCCGCCGCGGGCAAGAGCAGGACAGGGCATATCACTCTGTCGGCGCAGAACATCGGCAGCGAGGTCATCATTTCCGTCAGCGACGATGGGCGCGGCATAGACCGCGACAGGGTTCTCGCCAAGGCCGAGAGCAAGGGCATGCTGAAAAAGCACGCCGCCGAATACGACGCCCGCGAGCTCGCGGGGCTGCTGATAGAGCCAGGCTTCTCGACGAACGACGAAGTGACCGAATACTCTGGGAGAGGCGTTGGGCTTGATGTCGTGAAGATGAATATCGAACGGCTTGGCGGCGCGGTTATAATAGAGAGCGCCGACGGCTTAGGCACGAACGTCCTATTGAAGATACCGCTCACCCTCGCGATAACAGACTGCATGGAGCTGCGCCTAGGCAAGGAGGTTTTCGCGATACCCGTCAACAATGTCATCGAATCGTTCAGATCCGATGCGGGGCAGCTTGTAACAGACCCGACGGGCAGGGAAATGATGATCCTGCGCGGCGTTGTCTACCCCATCGTCAGGCTCTACGAAAAGCTGAACATAGGTGGTGCGGTGGAAAATATCGACGACGGGATGCTGATCCTCGTGGACTCCGTGGACAGGAAGGGCTGTCTGCTTGTGGACGAGGTTATCGGCAAATTCCAGGTGGTAGTGAAAAGCGTGCCTGCTTACCTGAACGAATGGGGAGTCGGCAAATCAGGATTCTCAGGCTGCACGATAATGGGCAACGGGGATGTCAGCCTCATCCTCGACGCGCAAGGGCTGATTTCATAATGCCGCCGCTCACAGACGCGGAATTCTACGAGATACACGAGATACCAGCATACATTGGACCGTCGATATACAGGAAGCCACTCTGAGCTAGATCAGCTGTTTTTTCTGCACGGCGCGGCCAGTTTCCATGGCATCCAATGACTCTAACGCGCGGCCTGTGCCAATGGCCACGCAGGATTTTGGCTCGTCCGCTACCAGGACGTCGATACCCGTGCGCTTCCTGATACGCCTGTCGATGCCGTTCAGCAGCGCACCGCCGCCCGTGACCACGATGCCCGTGTTCGAGATGTCCGCAGCCAGCTCCGGCGGCGTCTTTTCCAGCACCTGCGCCACAGCGTCGCATATGGTTTGGAGCGGCTGGTCGAGTGCTTCGAGCATTTCCTCCGAGGTGACGTCTATATGCTTAGGAAGCCCCGACACGAGGTCGCGCCCGCCGCAGTCGAAAGCCACCGACTGTTCGCGCGGGAAAGCCGTCCCTATCATTATCTTCATCTGCTCCGCTGTGCGCTCCCCGATGAACAGCTTGTGTTCCTTGCGCATGTAGTTGATGATGGCGTCGTCCATGCTGTCCCCCGCCACCTTGACAGACATGCTCGTGACTATCGTGCCGAGCGATATGACCGCGACATCCGACGTGCCGCCGCCTATGTCCACGACCATCCTGCCGTCAGGGCCCGTGATGTCCAGCCCCGCGCCGATGGATGCCGCGATAGGCTCCTCTATCAGGAACACGGACTTGCCGCCCGCCTGCGTAGCCGCTTCGATGACGGCCCGCTTCTCCACCTCGGTGACGCCGGACGGCACGCATATCATGATGCGCGGCTTGAAGAACCTGCTGGACCCGACGCTCCTGTTGATGAAATATTTGAGCATGCGCTCCGTGATGTCGTAGTCTGAAATAACCCCGTCGCGAAGCGGCCTGATGGCGATGATATTGCCGGGCGTCCTCGCCAGCATCTCTTTCGCTTTCGCGCCAACGGCGATAATAGCCCCCGTGTCCTCGTTCACCGCCACCACCGACGGCTCGTTCAGAACTATTCCCTTACCCTTTATATATACAAGTACATTGGCTGTGCCTAGGTCGATACCTACGTCGTTTTTTAAGGCCAAGATATATTCCTTCCTGTCTG
>JAIRPC010000148.1 GCA_031257215.1 Eubacteriales Family XIII. Incertae Sedis bacterium | reverse complement strand
GCAGGCCCAGGCGGGGTGGCCATAGTGCAGGATGCCATCGACGCGAAAAAATACGTATTCAACCCCGACACGCGGGCCGCCGTCAGGGAATCCCTCTCGTTGCGGGACAGCTTTGTTATCGGGCATGTCGGCAGGTTCGCGGAGGTGAAGAACCACGGCTTTCTTCTGGACGTATTCTCCGAGGTCGCGGGCAAGCGCCCGAACGCGAGGCTCGTGTTGGTAGGCGACGGCACGCTTCGCGGCGCGATGGCCGACAAGGCGGAACAGCTCGGGCTGTCCGGCCGCGTGGCGTTCCTGGGGGTTCGCGACGATGTGCCGTCGCTCATGCAGGCCTTTGACGCGCTCGTACTTCCATCTCATTATGAGGGGCTGCCAGGGGTAACGACAGAAGCACAAGCCGCAGGGCTGCCATGCCTGATATCCGACCGCGTTACACGCGAATGTGATATAGTGCCGAACCTCTGCACTTTCCTGCCCATAGGCCAGGGCACAGCCCCCTGGGTGGACGCGATAACAGGGCTGGAAAGCGCGGCGCATGACATGGTGCGGCGCAACACCTGCGCGGAGATAGCGGCGGCGGGGTTCGACTCCGGCCGCCAGGCACAAAATTATGCTAAAATGTATCTTGAAAAGGAGAACGGCAGCACATGGACAGCTTTCTGAAAAGGGCATTGAAGGTGACGAAGCTAGGCATAGGCAACACGGCCAAGGGGTTCATCATCAAGCGCAGATACAGGGCGTTGCAGCGTGAATACGGCTTCGCCGAATGGCATATCGCCCCGTTGGAGCATAGGCGGTACGCGGTCAATATGTCGCGCCTGATAGCAGACCGCTTGGAGGACGGGGACGTGGTAGTGGACATAGGCTGCGGCCTCGGCGACGTGATGAGAAAGCTGTACGATACGGCATCCGCGCGAGCCAGCTATTACGGCTTCGATCTGGACGAGGGCGCTATCGCCGCCGCGAAGCACCTGAACGCGAAGAGGGATATCAGCTTCGCCTGCGGCAGCTTCGGGGACGTGCAAAACCATGTCAATGGAACGGTGGACTGGCTTTTCGCGATAAACTTCCTGCATTGCGTGGAAAAAGAGCCCGCAGCGGAGTTTTTCATGCAGGCGGCATCCGCGAACCTGGTCAGGCATATCGTGGTGGACGTGGTGCCGTATGGGGTCGAGCATGATTTTCAGACCGTATTGCCCAGCGAAT
Source organism: Eubacteriales Family XIII. Incertae Sedis bacterium (assembly GCA_031257215.1). GTDB lineage: Bacteria > Bacillota > Clostridia > Peptostreptococcales > Anaerovoracaceae > JAIRPC01. The sequence continues at coordinate 2,422 of JAIRPC010000148.1, read as the reverse complement.
ATAGGCTGGAATACACGTCCGAGCCATATGAGGGCGGGCGCGTGATACAGATATTCACACGCTCTTAGATTTTAGCTTTTCAAACCTGAGCCGCCCCAACAGCTTCGCGAGCTTGTAGAGCGGCAGGCTGACGCCAATAGAGCCGCAGGCCTCCCTGTCGCAAATTCCTTTCTTGTGGGAAATATGGGCAAAATAACCAACATACTTGAATTTCAGCACACGGTCTATCTGCTTGTAGCCCAGCAGCTTCTTGGTGTAATAGATAAACCCGCGATAGTTCTCCAAGATCGTATCGTCGAAATTCTTCGAGATGCCGTCGGCTGAATATTCTACCCGCACCAGTATCTCATTGCGCCAGCGTACCTTGTAGCCCTCGGCGGCGATATCGAACCAGAGCGCCAATTCGGGGATAAACCTCTCACCCTCTATCTCGGGGTATTTGTGCCTGCGCAGGATGTCGGTGTACAGCGCCTCCGCCTTGTCCCCGACCATACCGTGCTTGTGTACCTCGAACCACGAAACGTCAACAAAGTCGCCCTTGAACCTATTGCCGAGCAGCTCGCCCGTGTCAGCATCCCCGCAGGCGCCCGCCACGCCCGCATAGCCTGGCAGATCCCTGATGGCGCTCTCCCAGCGCAATACGCTCTCGCAAGCGTTGGGTTCGAGGAAATCATCGGAGCCACAGCCCAGCATCAGCCTGCCCTCCGCGAGCTCGAACGCGCGGTTGTACGCGCGGGTCAGGCCTTCGTTTTCCTCCACCTTGTCATAGCGGATGCGGAATGGGTTCGACTCCGCCATCCATTCACCGACCAAGTCCTCCGTACCGTCCGTGCTGCCGTCGTCCACCACCAGCCATTCAAACTCGAAGCAGGTCTGCGCCTGCAATGAACGGTAGGTGCGCCCCAGGGTGTGCGCCCTGTTATAGGTGGTCGTGAATACCGTTAGGGGAAGCGCCCATCTTTCGTCCGATACGCCCATGCTATCGCCCCCGCCTAGCCCTGCGGCTTTAATGTTACCTGACAATTATTCTACCCTCCTCGCCGGCACGCCAAACACCTTTGTCCCGGACATCACTTCCTTTGCGACAAGGCTTCCCGCGCAGAGAAAGGCTCCGTCGCCTATTGTCGTTTCAGGCACCACCGTCACGCCCACGCCGACGAATACGCCCTTGCCGCATTTGACGAAAGCCCCCATCAGCGACGAGCCCGCCATGAGCGTCCCCGCGCCTATCTGCGCGTCATGCCCCACTGAACAGCCATTGTCGATTTTCACGTTCGGGCCTATCACCGTAGCGCCGCCGAAAACGCCCCGCTCTATGCTCACCAGCGAATGAAGCTCTACTGCATCCCCAATGACGACGCTCCCCGCGCTCTGCACGGGAACATGCATGCCGCCGTCCTGCAAATAATAATAGGCGGGCGTCCCAATAACGGAATTTTCGCGGATGATGACGCCATCCCCGATATACGTCTTCGGGTAGATAACGACATTCGCGTGGATGCGCACATTGCGGCCGATTTTTAGATCGTGGTCTGGGAGCGTTGCCGAGGGGTGGATGTCCGCCGTCGCGTCTATCTGCGGGGCGCTTCGGTTTTGCCCATCATCCGCATTGACGATATAATTGTGAACCTTGTAGAATACCGCCCTTGGCTCCGCTACCGCGCAGACGCCGCCTGAAAACTCGTCCAGCGCAAAGCGCCCGATATCCCTGGTGACGAACACGGAAGATATGCCCTCTTTCTCCGCAACCTGCCTGAGAAATTTCTCGCTCTCCGCGAAGCTGACAGCGTTTTGTACGCCAGGCTCGACCTGCGTGACCGTGCGTACCAGACCGAAGCCGCCGCCCCTCAAAACCTCGTGGTCGATATTCAGTTCATCCAATATTGAAAAATCGTACGACATTGCGCTCTCCTTGGTGAATTTTACTTTTGTTCTATATGATTCCTTATAGCTCTCAACCCGCGCTCACAATATCCAGATCCGCCTGGCTCAGTATTTTCAGCACGCGTATTGCCTGGTCAGCCCCAGACTCAGGAGGCCGCCCCGTCGCTATGCAGTCGGCGAAATCGGTCAGCCCGTTCAGCAGCGCGTCCTCGAACTCGATATACGGCACGTTCAGGTCGCCTGTGCGCATCTTCATTTCCAGCTTGCCGTATTCGGCATTGGCTTCGCTGGTTACGTCAATGCCCTTGTCGTAAATCAGAAGCTTTTCGGAATCCTGCAAATCGTCGAACACGATCATCTTTTTTGTGCCCGACACGGTCATGGTGCGGCTTTTCAGCGGCGAGAACCAGCTGGACTTTATCATGGCTATGAAGCCCTCGTATTTCATGGTCAGATAGGTGACGATCTCCTGGTCGCCGTAGCGCTTCTCCCCTATGCAGCTGACCTTCAAGGGCTCCTGCCCGCCGCACAGGAAATC
>JAIRPC010000102.1 GCA_031257215.1 Eubacteriales Family XIII. Incertae Sedis bacterium | reverse complement strand
GCAATGACGATGCCGGTAGCCTGCAATGACGATTGAGGTAGCGCTTGCGGCGTTCTTTGCAAATCCTGCGCTATAGAACTTTAGCGCGGGATTTTTTTTGTAAAACGTGAGATATGTCTATTTTGCGGTTGAAAAATTCTGCGCTTGGGAGTATTATATATATACAACGTATCGCGGGAACGCTGATTGGGCGCATTTGCCGTTGGACGGGCCATGGCAGGCCGATCGCCGTTTCGCTTGGCACATGGCGTGCCGTGAGGGAATTATGCAGGAGTTTTTTGCGAGTCTTGCCACAGGGTTTGGCATACTCGACATAATAGACATCGCTATTATAGCGTTCATCATCTACAAGGCGCTCGGCTTCATTCGCGAGAGCCGGGCGGAGCAGATCGCCAAGGGCTTTATCGTGCTTATCGTCGCGACCTTCGTGTCGAACCTCTGCCACCTGTACGCGCTGAACTGGATACTGAACGGCGTGATGGCTTTCGGCATTATCGCCCTCGTGGTCGTGTTTCAGCCAGAGCTGCGGCGCGTGCTCGAATATATCGGGCGCGGCCGGATTCTCTCCATGAAGTTTTCCGCTATCGACAACGAGTGGGTCAAGTCCACGGCCTCCGCCGTCGCGAGGGCGGTGGACAATTTCTCCACGAAGAAGGTGGGCGCGCTGATCGTGATGGAGAGGGACGTGACACTGAGCGATATCGCGGAGACTGGCACGACGCTCGACGCCGGCGTTACGCCGGAGCTGTTGGAGAACATCTTTTACGCGGGGGCGCCCATGCACGACGGCGCGGTTATCGTCAGGGACGGGCGCGTCTACGCGGCGGGGTGCGTGCTGCCGCTCTCGCGCAACCGCGGGCTGCCGAGCGGGCTTGGCACCAGGCACCGCGCGGGCGTGGGCATCACGGAGGTTTCCGACGCGTACTGCATTATCGTGTCGGAGGAAACGGGCGTGATCTCGACGGCGTACGACGGCAAGATAAAAAGATTCCTCGACGTGAAGAGCGTTGAGAAGGGCATACTGAATATGTTCCTCGACGAGTCCTCGGGTTCGTCCGAGTCGGGGCTGAAAGCCTTCCTCAGGAGGGGCGGCCATGCCTAGGAAAAAGATAGTTGACATCATCATATCCCTCGTCTGCGCGCTCGCGCTGTGGGCATACGTCACGACGGAGATCAACCCGACGCAGACCGCCACGGTGAAGGGCATAGCCGTCGAGCTGATGAACGTTGACGCGCTCGCCGCCGACGTGCTGACCGTGGGCGCGGGGTCGTATATGGTGGACGTGGTGGTGGAGGGCAAGCGCTCCGTGTTGGGCACGCTTACAGCCGAGGATTTTGTCGCTACTGCCGATGTCATCAATTACCCCAAGGGCGAGAACAACGTTCCCGTTAACGTGAAAGCGCCTGACGGAGTTATCGTCCAGGAGGTATTCCCTGACCAGATACAGGTGGACATCGAGGATCTGGTCACGGCGAACAAGCCGGTCAAGCTCAGCTACACGCAGAAATTCCCCGACGGCATGGAGCCTGGCTTCATATCGCTCGTGCCAAAGGAGATAGCTGTGTCGGGGACGAAGGCCGACGTGGACAACGTGGACTATATCAGGGCGGAGATAGACTCTATGAAGCTGAAAAGCGACGAGGTAACGCTCCGCGCCTATGCCCTGCCCGTGGACAAATCGGGCGACAGGGTTCTCGGCCTGTCCATGTCGCAGGACACCGTTGAAGTTACCATGCGGCTCTGCCACGTGAAAGAAGTGCCGTTCGAGGCAGAGATAAAGGGGCGGCCGCCGGGTGCGCTGGCGGTAACCAAGATGGACGTGCCCACGACGGTGGCGATAAGGGGCAGCGAGGACGATATCTCGAAGATAGACAAGGTGACGGCGGCGCCCATCAGCATCAGCAATCTGCGCTCGACTACGATCATAACGCCAGAGCTGGATCTGCCGAATGGCGTCGAGCTTGCGGACGCGTCGAAGGATTTCGCCGTGACCATAGAGATAGGCGGCGAGGAGGCCAAGAGCTTCAATGTGACGAACGACATGGTCGAGATAAGGGGCGTGCCGAAGGGCTATTCCGCGCATATCGTTACGGGGGCGCTCTCCGTTACGGTGTTCGGTTCGCATGAGCAGCTCCGCAATTTCTCGACGGACGATTTGAAGCTGTACGTGGATCTTTCGACGATAGACCCGACGCAGGGGCCGTTCAAGGCGCTGGTGGAGGGCGACGACAGCAGGGCGTACAAGCGGATAGACGTTTCGCCCGTGGCGGTGGATGTCACGGTGATAGCGCTGCCGGGCAGCGACATAGCGGTAGAGAACGCGCCCGAGCCAGCGACGAAAGGCGCGGCGGGGCACGCAGGCTCTGTCGCAAGCCCGGAGGCAAAATTAACAAACTAAGGATATAAATGGAGAAACGGATTTTGATGGATGATATTTTGATGGATAATGTAACAATAACATTGCCAGGGAAAACGGCGGTGAAGCATGGGTAGGCTGTTTGGAACGGACGGCGTGAGGGGCGTGGCTAACGTTGACCTGACGCCCGAGCTGGCCTGTGCCCTGGGCAAGGCGGGGGCGTATGTGCTCGGCACGGAGGTTGGCGCGGGCACACGCGGCGGGCCCGGCGGCAAAGGCTCTGCTGGCGCGGCTGGCCGCGGACCTCTTGTTATTATTGGAAAGGATACGCGCATATCGTGCGACATGCTTGAAGACGGGCTGTCGGCGGGCATACAGTCCACGGGCGGGAGGGTCGTGAAGGTCGGCGTGCTGCCGACGCCCGCGGTCGCATACCTCGTGCGCGAGATGGGTGCGGACTGCGGGGCGGTCATATCCGCGTCGCACAATCCCTTTGAGTACAACGGCATCAAGTTTTTCAACGGCGACGGGTTCAAGCTGGACGACTCCATTGAGGAGAAGATAGAGGACATCATCCTGGGCGACGCGACAGCGGGGCTGCATGTTTCCGGCTCGGAGATGGGCAGGGCTGAGTGCAGGGACAGCGACGCGCTCCACCTCTACGTGAACCATCTGATGAGCGGCATGGGCACGTCGCTGCACGGCGTCAAGGTCGTGCTCGACTGCGCGAACGGCGCGGCTTCGTCGGCGGCGCGGCTCCTGTACGAATCGCTCGGCGCGGAGGTGGTCGCGATAGGGGACAGCCCGAACGGCATCAACATCAACGACGGCTGTGGCTCGACGCACCCGCAGGCTATGCAGGAGGCGGTCAAGGTCTGCGGCGCGGATATCGGGCTGGCGTTCGACGGGGACGCCGACAGACTTATCGCGGCGGACGAGAACGGCGAGCTGATAGACGGCGACAAGATAATGTATATCTGTGCGTCCCATATGAAGCGGCAGGGCAGGCTCGCGGGCGATATGCTGACCGCCACGGTCATGAGCAATATTGGGCTGAGGCTGGCGCTCGAACGCGAGGGGATCGGCTTGCAGCTGGCAGATGTGGGGGACAGGTACGTCTTGGAGCTGATGCAGAAAACGGGCTGCGTACTCGGAGGCGAGCAGTCGGGGCATATCATATTCCTGGATGCGAGCACGACGGGCGACGGGCTGTTCGCGTCGCTTCGGCTGATTGAAGCGCTGGCGGACGCGAACGCGCGGGCATCTGACGCGGCGGCGGCGGTGCGCATATACCCGCAGGTGCTGCTGGGCGCGAAGGTCAGGAACGAGAACAAGGGCGCGTATCTGACAGACCCCGAGATAGGCATAGCGATAGAGAAGGCCGAGAAAAAATACAGCGGCGAGGGGCGCGTGCTGATACGCGCGTCGGGGACAGAGCCGCTGGTCAGGGTCATGATAGAAGGCCCAGA
>JAIRPC010000097.1 GCA_031257215.1 Eubacteriales Family XIII. Incertae Sedis bacterium | reverse complement strand
GTTCGCGGCGTCGGCCGCGCAGAGCGCGTCGGAAAGCTTCTGCACGATCAGCTTCGCGTTGCGCGGCGAGGTCCAGACATGCTCGTCGTATTCGGGTTCCTCCTCACCGCCGCCGCCCTCGGCGTCAACATCGGCTTCCTCCTCGTCCTCCATGCCCTCTACGATTTTCTCCTCTACGGCTTCTACGCAGTCTATCAGGGTTATGATCTTCATTTTTGACGTGTCCATAGATTCCAAAACGCCCTTGACCCACTCGTCGGATTCGCCACCGGCGTAGATGAAGATGTCGCAGTCCTGGATGGTGATGATGTCCTGCGGCGTCGGCTCGAAGCTGTGGCTTTCGGAAGCCGGCGGCAGAAGCATTGTTATGTCGGCCTTGTCGCCCGCGATGGCGCGCGTGAAATCGTAGGGCGGGAAGATGGTTGAGACCACGCTGATCTTGCCGCCGGCGCTCGGCGTTTCCTCCTGCGGGCGGGCTTGCCCCGCGCACCCTGAAAAGAGCATGGCGGCAAGCGCCGCCGCAAGCGCGATAGATAATATTTTCTTCATTGAAAAACCTCCGTATTATTTTGTCATGTTGCCGGATATGAGCCAGACCGATATGGTTATGCGCTCATCTGGCTGTGCGAAAATACAGAGAGCTGCGGCCTGCGCCCAAAGGCAAAGCGCACCCTTGGAGCTGGCACGGCGCTCCCTAAGCGGGGGTTCTCAATAATTCAATTTTACTTTTAACGCGACAGGGGAGGGGATGCTGATATGGTTCAAGGCGAGCCGCAGCAGCGACAGCACCGCGAACAGGCTGAACCCAATCGCGGCGGTTTTGGCGGCAGCGGCGGAGACCTGGGTGAGCAGGCTCGCGGCTGCGGTCAGCTGCGTACAGGTGGCGCAAGAGCCGTTCTCGCCGAGATGGTCATGCTGATGGTTGGCATTGGATAAAATGTATATTTCTGCGAAAAGCGAAAGCGCGACAAAGAGGGCACAGAAAACCAAGGCCAAAAGCCGCAGCCCGCGCCGCCCATTGGCGCCAACGCCCACCGAACGCCGCCGCAATATCATTCCACCAAAAGCGTTAGTTTGAAACATGATTATATTCTACCACAACCAACGGCACAATAGAATACGACACACCGGGGACGGTTCTTTCCGTGTTATCGCGACGCGGCGAATCGCCCCCGAGGTGTTCCTGTGCTGCACAGCGAACCGTCTCCGCTGTGTTCTTTTCCTTAGAACAAGGTTGACAGGCGGTCTACCTGCCTTTCCGAGCCTGCCGCTGACACGTAGTTCAGGAACAGGGCTTCGTTGATCTTGTATTTTTCTATCAGGCCGTCCGCGCTGCCTTCGTAGTAGCGGAAATCCACAACAGTGATCTCGTCGTAGTTTTCGGTCAGGAACGGGATGAACGCGTTCGCGTAGCTCTCCTTGAAGATGATGAGCCTGCGCCCCGTCTTGCCCTCCGTCTTGATCCTTATCAGGGGCAGATCGCCGCCGGAGAACGCCAGGTATTTGTTCGCGGTCTGTATCTCCTTGGTGGTTCTGACCAGGCTCAGCTCGAACCCGTCGCTCATGGATGAGTTCTCGTAGCCCGTGGCCTTGTACGGCACGATAGGCAGGTATGCCAGCACGTAGTCAGGGTTCGCTTTCATCTCGCTGTTGCCGCCAATGGAATTGTAGAAGCTGCCCAGGAAGCCGTCGAACCTCCGCTGCGGGTAGGAGAGCATCCCGCTGTGCGGCATCCCGAGCGCGGCGCAGTAGTCGCGGTACGCGTAGAACGCGCCGAGCTGTGTCCAGTGGTGGTCGGTGCGGAAATATATGTATTCGCCCGCGTGTTTTTTCATGGTGTTGTAGACATCGATTTTCTTGACGCCGCCGCCCATATGCTTATATATGTAATCGATCGCGTCGCGCTGGCTGTCTGACATATCCGCGTATTTCTTCGGCAGCTTGAACTCGATATTCGTCGGCACGACCATCGCCGCCGTCGTTACCTGGCCGCTGTATTTGTCCGCGAAATCGCTGACTATGTTCGCGTACCTCTTGTTGGTCTTTGCTGAGAATCCATAAAATTCCAGCGCCGTATCTCCGATAACAACAACGCCGCCCTCGCGAGTCCCCTCGCCTGAGAGCCTGTTTTCGGCCGTGGTTTCCTCGTCCTCCCAGGTGGTGTCAGGCGCCGCCCCCGCGCCGCTCGGTGTTGCCGCGCCGCCAGATACCGCCGCGCCCGTGCCAGTGCCGCCGACCGCCGCTCCCGTAGTCCCCGCCGCGTCGTCCTGGCCCCCCGCCGTGTTAACGCCAAAATGTATGCTGACATCGTCCCCGTCCACGCTCCCTTTCGGGCCGAACAGCGATTTGAAATTTGACGAGGCCTCGATCATTCTTTCGCGCCATGGGAATGTGTCGGAATAGAACCTTGAAAAAGCGTCGGTCAGCTCGCCGCTCGCCAGCGCCGCCATGTTGAAGCTCGGCGCTTTTTCGAGCGGCCTGTTCTCTATTTCAGATACCTCGGGCTTGGGCATGAATATGCTGATGATGCCGAATACCGCCAGGGCTATGGCGAGGGCGAACACGGTGAGCGCGCCCTGTATCTCGCCGCGAGTAGAGCCTGGGTAGTCCCTGCTGTATTGCTTTGCCTGTCTGTTTGCAGCCATGACTCCCTCTCCTTAAAACCTGAAATAGATGAATGGGTTGTAGCTGTTGCCGACCAGCATGATGGTGCTGACGTAGAGCAGGGCGGCAAGCCAGACGCACCTGGCCGCGAAGAGCGCTGTCCTCGGCACACCGACCAGGCTGTACTCGCCTATGCGGTAGAGCCTCGCCACCGCGCGCCCCACGGGCAGGCACGCGAGGATCGACGCTATGAACAGGAACGCGTTGTTCTGGAAGAGCAGGGCGGTGGCGGTGTCGGTGAAGCTCTCGCCCACGAAAAAGCCGAAGCCGAACATTCGGCTCAGGCAGAGCGCGGCGTCGCGTATGTCCGTGAAATAGAAGAACACCCAGCCAACCAGAAAGACGAGGATGCAGTAAGCGTTCGGCGCGAGCGGGTGCCAGCGTTCAAAGCGGTGGCGCAGCCATTTTCTCTCGACGGCGATAAACGCGAACCAGTACAGCCCCCACAGCACGAAGTTCCAGCTGGCGCCGTGCCACAGCCCCGTCAGCGCCCAGACCACAAAGAGGTTGCGCCACGCGGACGAGCGGTTGCCGCCGAGCGGTATGTATACGTAGTCGCGGAAAAACGTGCTGAGTGAGATATGCCACCTGCGCCAGAACTCCGTCGCGGATCTCGATATGTACGGGTAGTTGAAATTCTCTTTGTAACGGAAGCCGAATATGCGCCCCATGCCGATAGCCATGTCGGAGTAGGCTGAGAAGTCGAAATAGATCTGGAACGCGAACATGCACACGCCGAGCCACGCGCCCGCGAAGCTGAGGTGTCCGAGGTTTTCTGATTTCAGGAGCGTGTCCGCTATGTTGCCGCAGACGTTGGCGAGGATGGCTTTTTTCGCCAGCCCCATGAGAAAGCGTTCAACGCCGCGCCCCGCCTCGCGCCATTCCGTTTCGCGGTATTCTATCTGTTCCGCGATATGCTCGTAGCGGACGATAGGCCCCGCCACGAGCTGGGGGAACATTGAAACATACATGAGCAGGCGCAGCAGGGAGCGCTGCGCCACGCTTTCCCTGCGGTACACGTCTATCACGTAGGACATTACCTGAAAGGTGTAGAATGAGATCCCTATCGGCAGGGCGATATCAGGCGCGGGTATGTCCACATGCACGATGCCGCCTATGGTCGAAGCGATGAAGCCCGCGTATTTGAACACGCCGAGCAGTCCGAGGTCGATAGCTATCGCGCATATGAGCAAGGCCTTCGCCCTGAGCGCGCCGGCCATAGACACCTCCTCCTCCGCTTCCCCCGCGTCGCTTTCGCCCGTCTGAAACTGCCCATCCCGCGTCCTCCTCCGGCTCCTGCCGCGCAAGCGGTACGCCCTCTCGATTTGCAGTGTCAGGGCCCAGTTCACGAACACGGTAGCAAGCATGAGGAAAATATACACAGGCTCCCCCCACGCGTAGAACACAAGCGAAAACACGACGAGCACCCCGTTGCGCCAATCAGTGCCACTGCGGATGAAATACAGTATCAAGCAGGCCGGCAAGAATATATAAAGGAAGAACAAGCTCGAAAATACCATACCTTATAGTATAGCATAGTTG
>JAIRPC010000090.1 GCA_031257215.1 Eubacteriales Family XIII. Incertae Sedis bacterium | reverse complement strand
TACGAGCAGGCAGGCGCACACAGCCATAACGGTCAGGACGCGCTCAGGCCGCCCGAACATGGTCAGGTCGAACGCCGCCTGCTGCGCTATGTTCATGGGCATTATCTCTGTTACCCCTTCTATGTATATCTCCCTGTTGAACGTGCCGGAGATGAAGAGCAGCGCCCACATCGCCGCCATGATCGGCATGGTCGGGTTGGCTTTCAGGAACAGCCCGACAAGCATGAACACCGAGGTCACCGCCGTGCCGAGCAGCACGAAATACGCGAAAAGCAGTATGTTGTCCTGCGCGGTCTTGGCGTAGTGCGCGCCGAAAACCAAGGCGCAAGGCACCATCATGATGAGGGATTGCAGGATGTTCGTCGGCACCATACCGATGACGTATTCGATGAATATCGCGTGGCGGCGCTTCGGCGCCATTGTCATTCTGCGCATAACGCCGTCCACGCGGCTCAGGTACATAGTCGTCGCGCCGCCGATGCCGCCGCCCATGAAAGCTATCATGACTATCAGCGATACTGCGTAGAAATCTATCATAGTGCGGTTCACGCCCAGGTCGCGGTCCTCTGTCAGGCCCTTAGGGCTGGCTGCGCTTTCCACTGCTGACGCGCCGGCCTGTTGCAGACGCGCCGCGAACGCTTCGGATTTGTAAGCGGCGCCCCACGCCGCATATTCGCGAGAAAAGCTCTGTGCGAGCAGCTGCGCCACGCGGTTCTTGATGGAGTCCTTCCCCTTATAGATGGTGATGTCCATCGACGTGTCAAATAACATGGCGGTATCGCTCTCGCCGCTGTCCACGGATTTTTTCGCCGCGGCAATGTCCGCCGACTCGGACAGCCTGAGCTTGTCGTTGCCTTTCAGCGCGTCAACAAAAATGTCTACGCCACTGTATTCACCCGTCCCCGCAGCCGGCGCTTCGGACACATACGCGATTTCTATGGCATCTACGGCGGCGTCGGGATTGTCGTAGCTTGTCAGCATGTTGCCGAGGAAAACCGTCATTACGAGCGGGAAAACAAGACAGAAGAAAAAACCCATCCTGTCGCGGAAAAGATCCTTGAACCCGTACTGCATGAGAGGGGTCATCGCCGCTCACCTCCCCGCACCGCGCCCTGTGCCACAGCGCCTGAACCGTTCGTACTGTTATTGCCTCCATCAATATTGCGCTCCGCCGCGCCGCCTGGTTCGCCACCCTCGTTCAGCTCGCGCCCCGTGAGCGCGAGGAATGTCGTTTCGAGGTTCGGGGCTTCCTCCGCGAACGAGCGGACGGAGATGTCCCTAGCGATGAATATGTTCAGGATGGGCGAGATGTCCGTGAGCGACAGGTCTATGTCGATATGCATCTCTTGAAGCTCTGGGACGTAGCGCGCGCGCTTCACGCCGGGGAGGGCGCCGATATCCGCCGCCGCGCCAGCCACCTTGGCCGCCGCCTTGCCTGCGTCCGCCGAGTCTGTTGCACCCGCCAAACCCACCGTACCCGACACGCCGTATGCACCCGCCGCACCGCCTGCGTTCGCCGCAGGGCCGATCCCGATCGTTACGGATTTTCTGTCGGTCACGAACCCAAGAAGCTCGCTCTCCGTTCCGATAGCGGCAAGCCGCCCGCGGTCTATTATCGCGATGCGGTCTGCAATCTGCTGAACCTCCGGCATGTAATGCGATGTATAGATGATGGTCGCGCCCTCGTCGCGCAGCGTGCGGATGGAGTGCAGGATATTGTCGCGGCTCCGCGCGTCCACGCCGACGGTAGGCTCGTCCATGATGATCAGCTTCGGCTTGTGCGCTATGCCGCACGCGATGTTCAGCCTGCGCTGCATGCCGCCTGACAGTTTGCCCGCATATTTTTTTCGCACGTCGGACAGCCCGACAAATTCGAGCGCATCGTCCACCGCTTTTTTCAAGGCCCTGCCGCGTAGCCCGTAGAGCGACGCGAACAGCGACACGTTCTCGGCTGCGGTCAGGCTTCGGTAAAGCGCTATCTCCTGCGGCACGAGCCCGAGCAGGCTTTTTATCTTGAACTCATCGCGCGCAAGGTCATACCCCGCGATGTTCACCTCGCCGCGATCGAAATCGGACAGGGTGGCGATAACGTTCAGCGTGGTGGTCTTGCCCGCGCCGTTCGGCCCGAGAAACCCGAATATCTCATTCTCCCCAACCGTAAAGCTGAGATTGTCAACAGCGGTAAGCTCGCCGTATTTTTTCGTAAGCTTTTCGACGGTAATGTATGGTGTCATAGCGCTTCTCCTTGCTTGTGTGAAATATAACATGTAACATGCGCAGTGTAGCGTGTGCGGCGCTGCACCTCTGCTATTCTGGGCGGCGCGTCCAGCCCCGTAAACCATGGAATCTGCCGCGTGCCTCTTCTTATTGTTATTCTATGGCTTATCACGCCCAATCGGAAGTGACAGGCGCACAAATTTGGGGGTGACATTTGTCACCCCCCGCGCATAAAAGCTTCAAATTATTGTTTCTTCCGCGCCTTCTACCGCCTCGGCTTCGCCCGCTCATACGGCGCCGGCCAGGGCACGTCCGCGCCTAGCTCGACAGATGCCAGCAACGGGAACAGTGGGTTGCGCAGCAGCTCGCGGCCTAGATATACCATGTCGCATTTGCCCTGCGACACGGCCTCCTCGCAGAGCGCCGCTTCCGTGAGAAGCCCGCCCGCGCAGGAGGGAAGCCCCGTTTC
>JAIRPC010000044.1 GCA_031257215.1 Eubacteriales Family XIII. Incertae Sedis bacterium | reverse complement strand
CCAGCTCCTGATGGATGATGACAATGCCGCAGCGCTCGCTGTCGCGTATGCCCGCGAACCGTGCGGTCTCTCCGTCATAGACGATATCGCCGCCATATGTGCCGTAGGGGTACACACCGCTCAGGATATTCATAAGCGTGGACTTGCCCGCGCCGTTCTCGCCGACGATAGCGTGTATCTCGCCCTGTTTTACTTTGAGGTTTACGCCGTCGAGCGCTTTCACTCCGGAAAACTCCTTTGTGATATCCCTCATTTCAAGAATGTACTGCCCCAACATCTCTCCTCCCGCGTTAAGCGAATGTTTTAGCGAATAATGTAAAAATAACTTTTTCCGTGCCCGCCTGCCGGTAGCTTGCAAAAGCAGGCTGCGGGCTGTTTTGCCGCCCGCAGCCTGACCCCCGATCGGTATTATTGGAGCTCGCTCTCCTGATAATACCCGCTGTCAATCAGCAGCTCCTTGTAGTTGTCTATAGTGCATGGGATCGGGTCACAGAGATAGGATGGAATAATCCCCGTGCCGTTGTCGTAATCCTCGTTGTTGTTGGTTTCCGGCGTGTTGCCCTGCAGCACCGCGTCGACCATCTTTACTGTCTGCTCTGCGAGCTGGCGCGTATCCTTGAATATGGACATGGCCTGCAGCCCCTTCAGCATGTTCTTCATGGAAGCGACATCGCAGTCCTGCCCCGTAAGAATCGGGAAATCGTCCTTCGTGTAGCCAGCCGTACCGACGAGCGCGTTCGTGATGCCCTGCGCTACGGAGTCGTTGCTCGACAGCACCGCGTCAAGCTTCGTTCCCGAAGGTCCGTATCCCTGCGCGGAGATGAGGTTCTCCATGCGCGCCTGCGACTTCTCCGTGTTCCAGCCCTCGGTGGAGCACTGCGCCTTTTCCGTCTGACCCGACGGAACCTTAAGCACGCCATTGTCGATATAAGGCTGAAGCACGCTCATGGCGCCGCCGAAGAAGAAGTTGACGTTGTTGTCCGCAGGATCACCCGTAAACAGTTCGATATTGAACGGGCCCTTCTCGGTGTCGAGCTTCAGGGCGTCCACGATGAACTGCCCCTGCGCCTCGCCGACCTTCGTGTTGTCGAACGACGCGTAGTAGCTTACGGCGTCGCTGTTCATGATCAGGCGGTCATACGCGATAACAGGGATCTTCTTTTCCTTTGCCTGCTCCATCGGCGAGCCGAGCTGGTTGCTGTCTATGGCCGCCACGACGAGCACATTGCAGCCGCCCGTTATCATATTCTCCAGCTGCTGGACCTGCATCGGGATTTCGTTGTCGCCCGCGTACTGCAGATCCACTTCATATCCCTTTTCTTCGAGTTGCTTCTTCAGATTGTCGCCGTCCTGGTTCCAGCGCTGGAGGCTCTTGGTGGGCATGGACACGCCGACCTTTAGCTTTGCGTCGCTGTTTGCGGGCTCGTCGCCGCCCGTCTGCGCGGTGTTGGTCCCCTGGTCGCCCGAATCAGAGCCAGAGCCGCCGCCGCAGGCAGCCATAGAAAATACAAGTACGATAACCAATGCCAATAGCGATAATTTTTTCATAGAACTCCTCCTTGCTTACTCATAATACGTTTTATGCGATATTTGCCGTCGGCGCAATAGCCATTGTGTCGCCGACAAACACAGTATATTCCCCTTCACAGAACACAGAAAGGGGGGCGGGGTTCGATTTAGGTGGGTTTTGATTGGGAAAATGCTGGCGATGGTTGCGGGGGGCAAAAAAATTATTCGTAAAATATTGTATATTAAGCATGGGCATGTTACTATATATAGCGAGATGAAGCTGAAAGAAGTAATGGAAGTAAATAAGCAAAACCGTGAGTGTATATTGTCGGGGCCGATAGCGCACCGAGGGCTTCATGACAGCTCGGTGCCTGAGAACTCCATGGCGGCGTTCGCGGCAGCGGTCGCGGAGGGCTTTTCGATAGAGATAGACGTTCAGCTGACCCGTGACAGGCAGGCGGTCATCTTCCATGACGATACGCTTGAACGCATGACAGGCGTGAACAAGCGACTGACGCGCATGACCCTCAGCGAGCTGAAGAAACTGCGGCTGGCGGGTACGGAGCATACTATACCGACGCTGCGCGAGTTCCTTGATTTTGTCGCTGGGCGCGTGCCCATCCTCGTGGAGTTGAAGCGAAACCGCGGTTCACGCGGGATAGAGCGCATAGCCTGCAGGATGCTGCGCGACTACGGTGGGCCATTCGCCATCCAGTCGTTTCACCCTCTGGCAGTCAGGAAGGTGCGAAAGATTGACCCCGAAATTTTCTGTGGGCTGCTCTCGTCGAAGTTTTCCGATATGAAGATAATGTTCCTGAAGAAAGAAGGAATACGCAACGCCAGGCTTTTCTTCATCGCGAAGCCCGACTTCATATCCTTTGAGGTGAACAGCTTCCCGAACCGCCGCGTCGCGAAATTCCGCGAGAAGCGAGGGCTTCCCGTGCTGGCATGGACGGTCAAGACGCCGCGTGAGATCGAGCGGGCCGGCAAATACTGCGACAATATCATCTTTGAGAATATCGAAAACCTCCGTGCGCATCTTTGTGCTGGAAATGAGTCGGGCGATACTGTATACTTATAATATCGCATACATATGATATGTACTGATGGTATACGGGGCTGGGCATGCGAGGATTGCGGCCCGCGCACCCGAGGAAGGAAAAAGCAATGAAAGGATTCAGGTTTGCATTGGCAGGAGTGCTGCTGCTGCTCATGGTGTGGGTCAAGCTGGAGGATATGCGCAAGGCCGAATGATTCCGCTTTCCACCCGAATGAGGCCGCTGTGTCTTGACGATTTTGTCGGGCAGCGGCATTTTATGTATAAAGGCTCGCTCCTTTATAACTCCATCAAAAACCACAGCTTTGAGTCGGCTGTGTTTCATGGGCCGTCCGGCACGGGCAAGACTACGCTTGCGCGTATTATCGCGAGGGAGATGGACGCGGACTTCACGGAGATCAACGCGTCGGAGACGGGCATAAAAGAGCTCAGGGCACTCATCGAGGACGCGAAGCTGAAATTCTTCGGGCTTGAGAAAAAGCAGACCTACGTGTACATAGACGAGTTCCACCGCTGGAACAAGCTGCAACAGGATTCGCTCCTGAAAGCCATAGAGGACGGCGTACTCCGCTTCATAGGCAGCACTACGGAAAACCCATATTTTTCCATTAACAATGCCGTGCTTAGCAGGGTGGGGCAGATATATGAATTCTATCCTTTGTCAACAGAGGACATAGAGGAACTGCTCCTGCGCGCTCTGGGCGACAGTGAACGCGGGCTTGGAGCGCTGAACATAGACTATGACGAGCAGGCCATACATATCCTTGCCGATATGTCGAGCGGCGACGCGCGGATCGCGCTCGACCGTCTTGGCTTCATTGCCGAGAATCTCGACGGGAGCGGAGGCATCACGAAAGAGCTTGTGGCTGAGGCCATGCAGCGGCAGACAACGTTCTACGACAGGGGTGACGATAGGTATAACCTCCTGTCGGCTCTGCAAAAGTCCGTTCGCGGCAGCGACCCTGACGCGGCGGTGCATTATCTGGCGAGGCTTATCGAGGGTGGCGCGGACGTGGTTATGATAGGCCGCCGCCTGCTCGTGATGGCAAGCGAGGATGTCGGCATGGCGTACCCGCAGGCGGTCAGCGTGGTAACGTCCTGCGTGCAGGCCGCCCAGATGACGGGCCTGCCGGAAGCGCGCATCAACCTGGCGCAGGCGGTCGTGTTCATGGCGGCATGCCCCAAGAGCAATTCCGCTGTTTCAGCATACGACGCGGCGGTGCAGGATCTGCGCACGAAGAACATAGACGACGTGCCGAACCACCTGAAAGACACCCATTACTCGGGAGCTAAGGATCGCGGCTACGGCGGCTATCTCTACCCGCACGATTACGGCGGCTGGGTGGAGCAGCAGTACCTGCCCGACAGCCTATATAATGAAAGGGTTCGCTACTACGAGCCAACCGACCACGGCCGCGAGGCCGCGTTCAAAAAATACATGGAAGCATTGGAGCAGATGAAGATCAGTCATGGAAGTAATAAAAGCTGACAAAATAGGTTTTTGCAGCGGGGTGAAGAATGCTGTCGAGGTGGCGCGCCGCGCCGTGGCTCTGGGCAGGGGCGAGGGCAGGTCTGTCTGCGCCATCGGGCCGATCATACACAACAGCCAGGTGAACCGCGAGCTGAGCGGGCTGGGGCTTGTCACGGTGGACAGCATCGAAGACATGCCAAGCGGTTCGGTCTACGTGGTGCGGTCGCACGGCGAGGGGCCGGCGGCTTTTGATGAGGCGAGGGCAAGGGGCATAGAGGTGGCCGACGCGACCTGCCCCAAGGTAAGGAACGCCCAAAAAATTGCTGAGCGCGCGGCGGCAGGCGGGCGCGCCGTGGTTATCGTCGGAGACGCGAACCACCCCGAGGTCAAGGGCATTGCGGCGTGGGCGGGCGGCGGCGCCGTTGCCGTAGGCACCCGCGAGGAAGCGGAAAAGCTGGCGGAGGAGCTGGCAAAATCGCGGGGCGGCGGCGTGGACGTAATAGCGCAGACGACGATGGACAGCGAGATTTTCGTTGAAATATCAGGCATCTTTGAGGCAGTAGGCGCTACGGTGCACAATACTGTGTGCAGCGCCACAGAGAACCGCCAGCGAGCTGCCAGGGAGCTGGCAAAGAGCGTTGACGCTATGGTGGTCGTGGGCGATAAACGCAGCTCCAATTCCCGCAAGCTATATGAGATTTCTTCGCGTTATTGCGCCCAAAGTTATTTTATTGAATCAAAACAACATTTACCGTTGAAAAATATAAAGAATTGTAATAGAATTGGAATAACTGCGGGTGCCTCGACGCCCGAACAAACTATTGAGGAGGTTATTATTGGCATGAGTGAAAACACGAACGGCACAGCGGAGAGGAATCCGATGCATGAGTTTATGGAGGAGATCGACAAGTCCCTGCGGCTCCCCAGAAACGGTGACGTCATCACGGGTGAGGTCATCCAGATCACGGACAAATATGTCATCGTGAATATCGGGTGCAAAAAGGATGGTGTCATTCCGCGGAATGAGGTCAACCTGGAACAAGACCAGGAGCTCACGGATGTATTTACGGAGGGGGGGGAGGTTCAAGCCAAGGTACTGAAAACCGACGACGGCGACGGCAATATCCTCTTATCAAAAAAGCGCGCTGTTGTCAGCGAGCACTGGGAGGACATCAATCGGGCGCTCGACGAAAGGGAAACTCTCGAAGTCGAAGTTATCAAGGAAGTCAATGGCGGCGTCATTGCGTCGTTCAAGGAGATCAACGGCTTCATCCCGATGTCACAGCTTTCCGAAAGATACGTGGAGACGGCTGAGGAGTTCATCGGCAAGCCGCTGACCGTCAAGGTGATGAGGGTTGACCCGAAGCGCCACAAGGTAGTGTTCTCGCACAAGGCTGTCATCAACGAGGAGCGCCAGAAGCGCATGATGGAGATTTGGGACACGATCCATGTTGGCGACATCATCAACGGCAAGGTCATGCGGTTCACGGAGTACGGCGCGTTCGTGGATATCGGCGGCATAGACGGGCTGCTTCATATCTCGGAGATTTCATGGGGCAAGCTCGAACATCCCAGCGAGGTGTTGAAGATAGACCAGGAGATCAGTGTCAAGGTTCTGTCCATGAGCAAGGAGAAAGAGAAGATCTCGCTCGGCTACAAGCAGAACCTGCCTGAGCCGTGGACGATCATCCAGGACAAATACCAGGTCGGCCAGATCATTTCGGGCAAGGCCGTGCAGATCAAGGACTACGGCGTGTTCGTTGAGATCGAGCCAGGGCTTGACGGCCTGGTGCATATCTCCGAGATAGCGTACAAGCGCGTCAACAATATCGAAGAGGAGCTTACGGTCGGCCAGGACATCACCGCCAAGATACTCGATATTGATCAGGACAGGCGGCGAATCAGCCTGAGCATCAAGGAAGCCACGGAGCGCCCGGTACAGGAGACCGTCGCGCCTGCGCGCGAGGAGATCGACGAAACGCGTGTGCCGGTCGGCGTGCCTACATCCTCTGTCGGCGCGGAGTATTCCCCGACGATTGGCGACAGGGTGAAGGAAGCGCTGGAAGAGGCGGCAAAGGCGGCGGCGGCAGAGGAAGCTGCGGCGGCTGCTGCCGACGAGCCAGCGGAAGCCCCTGCCGAGGAAGCGGCGGGCGACACTGATGCCAGCGCGGAGGAGCCTGCTGCGGAAGAAGC
Source organism: Eubacteriales Family XIII. Incertae Sedis bacterium (assembly GCA_031257215.1). Taxonomy (GTDB): domain Bacteria; phylum Bacillota; class Clostridia; order Peptostreptococcales; family Anaerovoracaceae; genus JAIRPC01. Next base: position 3,937 of record JAIRPC010000044.1, on the reverse strand, counting down.
GGGTGAGCCTGCGGAAGCCCCTGCGGAGGAAGCCGCAGAGGGGGAAACTCCCGCCGAGGAAGCGCCTGCCGAAGATGCACCTGCGGAGGAAGCCCCTGCTGATGAAGCGGCGCCTGCGGAGGAGGCCGTTGCAGAGGAAGCTCCCGCAGAGGAAGCAGCTCCCGAAGCGGAGGCCGCTGACGAAGCCGCGCCCGCAGAGGAAGCGACACCGGAGGCGTAAGCCATTCCGACGCTCCGCCCACGGTGCGGAGAGCAAGCGAAAATCAATCAGGCAGCCAAGCGGTTGCCTGGTTTTTTTATTCGGCTCATATCTGGCGACACATTTATTGTTAAGCCCTTTGCCCTACCATATCGCTCGGCAAGCAAGGCTGTCGCAAAAGAAAAATTCACAATTAATTCATAAAATTACCACTTGCCCTTATCGGAAAATTATGGTATTATGTGTATATATATTCACTGTATACATTGGCGCGTCCAGGGACGGTTCACGCGCCTTTGACAGGATGGAGCGCCATGCGGCGGAGGTGCATATGCGGTATTCAAGGCAGAACAAGATACTCGAACTGATCGAGAAATACGATATCGAAACGCAGGAGATGCTGTCCGACCTGCTGAGGAAGCGGGGGTTTGAGGTCACCCAGGCTACCATCTCGCGCGATATTAAGGAGTTGAAGCTCGTGAAGTCGCTGACACCGACCGGCACGTACAAATACGCCTGCGCGGACACGGCGTTCAGAACTACGTCTGAGCGGTACATCAAGATATTCCGGGAAACGATACAGAGCGTGTCGCTGTCGGGCAACATCCTTGTTATCAAAACCCTGTCGGGCTGTGCGAACGCGGCGTGCGAAGCGATCGACTCGCTCGATTTCGACCATGTGCTTGGAACGGTGGCCGGCGACAACACGCTCTTGCTCGTGGTGGACGACCCGAAGAACGCGCCGCCCATGGCGAAGCATTTCGAGTCGCTGCTCGTCTGACATGCGCGGCGGCATTAGGGGCAGATTATGATAACCCATATCCTTATACGCGATTTCGCGATAATAGAAAATATAGATATCGACCTGCATGGCGGGCTGGGCATTATCACGGGCGAGACAGGCGCGGGCAAGTCCATCATAATCGAGGCGGTCAGCATGGCGCTCGGAGCGCGCGCTGACACGGCCATGGTCAGGCATGGGTGCGACAAGGCGCTGATACAGATCTTGATAGACGAGAGCGGGATCCCCGAGGGCGAACGCACGGGGATCGAGCTGTTGTCGCGTGAGATTTCCAAGGAGGGCAAGAGTGTATGCCGAATCGACGGCGAGATAGTCACGCTCGCGCTGCTTCGCGAAAGGGCTGCGCATATCGCGGACATCCACGGGCAGTACGACCACCAGCGGCTGCTCGACCCTGAAAACCATATCGGCGTTATCGACTGCTTCCGAGCCGACTATATAGGCGGCGCCAAGGCGCGTGTGGGCGAAGCGTGGAAAGCGTACTCGTCAGCGAAACGGTCACTGGACGAGCTGCTTGCGGGCGAGGCGCAGTCGCGGCGCGAGCTGGACTTCGTGCGCTACGAGGTCGGGGAGATAGACGCGGCGAGTCCTGTTTCGGGTGAATACGAGCGGCTTGTCGGTGAGCTGAAAATAATGCAGAACAGCGAGAGGATATATGAGGCGCTGTCCTCGGCCTACGGGCATCTTTCGGGCGAGCTTTCGCCTGAGGGCGCGGGCATGTCCGCGTCAGAGGGCGTGGCTTCCGCCGAACGCGCCCTGCGCGGGGTGTCCGATATTTCGGATGAGTACAGGGCAATGGGTGAAGCCGCCGCGGACGCGGCGTTCAGGATAGACGAGCTGGCCAGGGCGTTGAGGGACAGCATGGACGGCGTGGAGTTTTCCGAGCAGGCCATCAACGACACGATTTCAAGGATAGACGTTCTCGAAAGACTGATGTCCAAATACGGGAAGACAATAGATGCGGTTATTGAGTACAGGGACAAGGCGGCGGCGCGGCTTGAAGCTATCGAAAACCTCGATGAAGCGAAAGGGCGGCTGGCCGCTGAGCTGTCTGTTGCCGAGTCCGCTCTTGCCGCGGCGTCCTTGGAGCTGAGCCGTTACCGCAGGAAGGCCGCGGAAGAGCTTGAAGCGGGGGTGACGCGCCAGCTGCGCGAACTGAATTTCAACGACGCAGTGTTCAAGACCGCTTTCGCGAAGGGCTACGGCGAGGATGGCTGGCATGGGGAGGTAGACCCTGCGGACTTCGGGCCCGGCGGCATAGACCGGATCGAATTCCTGCTTTCCTCCAATAAGGGGCAGCCGCCTCTGCCTGTGGCGCGCATAGCTTCGGGCGGAGAGATGTCTCGCATCATGCTGGCGCTGAAATCCGTGATCGGCGAGTTCGACAGCATACCGACCATGATATTCGACGAGATCGACGCGGGCATCAGCGGCATCACGGCGAGCGTTGTTGGCGAAAAGCTGAAACGCATGGCGGTCAGTCGGCAGATCATTTGCATAACGCACCTGCCGCAGATAGCCGCCTACGCGGACAGCCACTATGTCATAGCTAAGCGCAGCGACGATGCCCGAACCTATACGACCGTTGTCGCGATTGACGGCGAGGACAGGGTGGGCGAGGTGGCAAGGCTGATAGGCGGGCGCGACGTGACTGACACGACCAGGGCCAGCGCTCGCGAGCTGATTGAAGCGTCGGGCGCGGTCGCGCTCCCTCGCGGCGGAAGCCGAAATTGATTGTGTTATAATATTAACAATCCAAGAATTATTTATAGCAGTGGAAAGGAGTTTGGGACAGATGATTTATTCCAGCGAAGTCGAAGCCATGTGCCCGGTGGCTAAGGGACAGGACCACGGGCCGGCGCCGATACCCGAGGAAGGCCGATGGGTGCAGGCGAAGCAGATAGGCGACATCAGCGGGTTGACGCACGGGGTTGGCTGGTGCGCACCGCAGCAGGGCGCGTGCAAGCTGACGCTGAACGTGAAGGAAGGCATTATCGAGGAAGCGCTCATAGAAACGATTGGGTGCAGCGGCATGACGCACAGCGCGGCGATGGCTGCGGAGATACTGCAAGGCAAGACGATACTCGAAGCGCTGAACACGGACCTCGTGTGCGACGCGATAAACACGGCGATGCGCGAGCTGTTTTTGCAGATCGCGTACGGCAGGACGCAGACGGCGTTTTCCGAGGGAGGGCTGCCCGTGGGCGCAGGACTGGAAGACCTCGGCAAGGGGCTGCGCAGCCAGATAGGGACCATGTACGGCACGAAGTCCAAGGGCGTCCGCTACCTCGAAATGGCGGAGGGCTATGTGACAAGGCTGGCGCTCGGCAAGGACGATACGGTCATTGGCTATGAGTTCGTCCACCTGGGAAAGGCGATGCAGGCGATAAAAAAAGGGACGGACGCAAACCAGGCCATCAAGGACGCGACGGGAAGCTATGGAAGGTTTGATGAAGCCATAAAGTACGTAGACCCGCGTGAAGAGTAGGTGCGTGTCTTTTTTCCGTTTGGCGTCGTTGCTGTTCGCTTTTCGGTGCTCACGTACGTTTTAGTACGCTCCGCTCCAAAAAGCTCACGCGCCTAGCCAAACAAAAAAAATCCTACGCACTATGCATATGCAAGGAGGTAACAATGGCTACTTTTGAAAGCTATGAGAGAAGAATTGCGCAGATCGAGCCTGTGCTGGCCGAGTACGGCATCGGTACGCTTGACGACGCGCTGGCGCTCTGCACTGGCGCCGGTTTTGACCCGCGCGAAATAGTGAAGGGCATACAGCCCATCGCGTTCGAGAACGCGGGGTGGGCGTACACGCTCGGTGCGGCAATTGCGCTGAAGAAAGGAACGAAGGGCGCGTCCGCGGCGGCGTCCGATATCGGCATCGGGTTGCAGGCGTTCTGCATACCTGGCAGCGTCGCTGACGACCGCAGGGTCGGCAT
>JAIRPC010000021.1 GCA_031257215.1 Eubacteriales Family XIII. Incertae Sedis bacterium | reverse complement strand
CTGTTCATGTTCACGGTGTCGCTTCTTGTAATAGGGAGCGTTATCGGGGCGCTTGCTCCGAGCTTCGCGGTGCTGCTGGCGGGGCGCGTCGTTCAGGCGCTCGGCACGGGGCTGCTCATCCCCATCGGCATGAACATCACGCTTGCGTCCAGCCCGCGCGAAAAGCTGGGGCTCTATATGGGCATCATGGGGGCGATGACCACGCTGGGGCCCTCGTCGAGCGTGATTGTCGCTGGGCTGATCCTCTCGGTTTCGGGGTGGCAGCTGATGCTGTGGGTTTTCGCGGGGATAGCGCTCCTCTGCTTCCTGAGCGGGGCGGCGGTACTTGGCGATGTCGCGCAGCTCACTCGCCCGAAGCTCGACAAGGGCTCTGTCGCGCTCATCGGCGTCGCCCTCGTCGGGATTCTGTACGGCGTGTCCACCGTGTTTTCGGGCGCCATATTCTTCGCCTGCGTCTCTGCCGCCGTCGGAATAGCCTGCTTGGCGTTCTTCGTCGCGCGCCAGAGGAAGCTGGCCGAGCCGCTTATCGACTTGCGCCCGCTGTCCGCACGGCCGTTCAGCATGGGAGTTATCGTCAACATGCTCTCGCTCGTCACCATCTTCGCGATGAACATCATCATCCCGGTTTTCGCGCAGAGCGTCCTCGGCATCTCGCCGCTCACCGCGTCGCTCATGCTCTTCCCCGCCATCATCGTCTCGTGCATCCTCTCGCCCGTCGCGGGCAGGATATACGACAGGCACGGCGCGGGGGTGCTGCTGCCGCTCGGCTTCATCCTCATCGCGGTGTTCGCGGCAACGCTGTCGTATTTCATCAGGACGGGCGAGGCGGCGCTCATCGCGGTGCTGTATATACCCGTCATAGCGGGCTCGGCGCTCATCATCGGCCCGGTGCAGAGCTTCGCGCTCTCGCGGCTGGCTGGCGAGCTGCACCCGCACGGCGTGACCATCATCAGCACGTCGTTCCAAATCGCGGGCTGCATAGGCTCGTCCCTGTTCACGGGGATCTACGCGGCAGGCATCGCGGCGGGCATGGCGTCAGGCGCGGACGGGCAGGGCGCGGCGGCATCATCGTTCCTGACCACAGGGCTGCTAGTGGCCGTGTTCGCTGTGGCGGGTGTCGTGCTGGCGCTGTTGCTCAGAAGATACGGCACGCGTACAGAGCCGCATTCGTGAGCTGGGTGCGTGAACACAGCAAGGGAAATTACCCCAATAACTCTCATGCGGGCGCGGCGGCTGGCGGCACCGCATTAGGGAAGCGTCAATAACGCAGGCACCCGATAGGCACTACCCATACGCCGTTTTTTAGCTGAAAGGCGTATTCCGTGGCGGTGAGCACCATGAGAAATGCTGGCGCGGGTGTCTTTTCTGTGTTGATGCTATCGCGGAACTTCAAGAGATTTTCCGCAGCGCTTTCGATCTCGCCAGCCCCCATTTTGATTTCGATAGCCGCCCATCGCGCGTCACGTAGCTGAACGATAGCGTCCACCTCAAAGCCGGTCTGGTCGCGGTAGTGGTATACGGAGCCGTCCAGCGCATCCGCGTAGATGCGCAGGTCGCGGATGCAGAGGGACTCGAACAGGTAGCCAAAGGTATTGAAATCGCTGAGTAGCTTGTCCGCGTCCGCGCCAAGCGCGGCGGTGGCGATGGACGGGTCAGTGAAATGGCGCTTGGCGGTGGTGCGGATGGCGCGCTTCGAGCGCATGTGCGCGCTCCATGCCGGAAGGTCCTCCAGCACATACAGCTTTTTCAGCGCACTGATATAATCGTTGACGGTCTTGTCGGACAGCCCATCGTCATTTGAGATTAAATCCCGAAGCAGCGTTGCGGTATTGGCCTGTGTCGATATATTTCGGGCGATAGAGCGCATGAGGGCGCTCACCCTGTCGGGGTTGCGCTCCACACCGTCAACGCGCGATATATCCAGATTCGCTACAGCGTCAAGATAGTTGTATACCATCCGCAGGGCATAGGCATTGTTTTTTTCGGTAACGGCTTCCGGCCAGCCGCCGCGGGTGAGGATATGCGCGATCTGAGCTATGGTCAGACCGCTTTCGCCAAACATTCCTGTTTTGCCGCCGAACAAGTCCCCGAGCGAGATGCCGCCTGTGGATTCACCCGATTCGTACAACGACATAGTTCGCATGGCCATGCGGCTGATTCGCCCTGTGCCTGTGTGCATGTCTTTTGTATCGGGGGGTACTACCGAGCCGGTAAGGATGAACTGCCCCCTGGCGCGGCGCTTATCGACGGCAAAGCGAACGGCGTTCCACAATACAGGCGCTTGTTGCCACTCGTCCAGCAAGCGCGGCGTTTCGCCGTCCAGCAGCTTTGATGGCTTGGTGTCTGCCAGTAGCCTATATTCCTGTGCGTGGTCAGGGTTCTGCATGTGCAATACGCTTTTTGCCGCTTGCTCGGCGGTGCGTGTTTTCCCGCACCACTTAGGTCCGATGATCAACACCGCGCCTGACGAAGCCAGCATCAGTTTCAGTTTTTCGTCCGCAATACGCGGCAAATATTTCCCGTCCATATCAGAACCTCCTTGCGCTTCCAATACTATTATCCCCCTCACTTCCGAATTTGTCAAGAATCTACTTCCGAATTCGTCAGAATGCTACTCCGTAATTTATCAAATACTTGCTTCTGGATTTGTCAAGATCCCACTTCGTGATTTGTCATAAAGCGGGGTGCGTGAACACAGCAATGGAAATTACTCCAATAACTCTCATGAGGGCGCGGCGGGAATGGCCGGCATCCATATTTTGCAATTATTGGAATTACAAAAAAAATTCCTTGCAATGCGCCCTTGTGCTGTGTTATAATATCATGCAGTTTTGCGCTAATGCAAAATGATAAAGAATGAGTCTTGCGCAGGATTTTTTTCGACTGCCTAGGCGCGTAAAAAAGCAAGCAAGATCGGAAAGGAGAAACTGAAACAGTATGCCGACAATCAATCAACTGGTACGAGAGGGCAGGCAAAGCTCGGTGAAGAAGTCCACGGCGCCAGCGCTTTTGAAAGGGTTCAACACCATCAAGCGCCGCCCGACGGATGACCGTTCGCCGCAGAAGCGCGGCGTGTG
>JAIRPC010000039.1 GCA_031257215.1 Eubacteriales Family XIII. Incertae Sedis bacterium | reverse complement strand
CACACCTGAAATGTGTTTGTAGTATCTGACTGGCGGCGGCGGCACCAATGGATCGTGCCGCACGTCGACATTGGCTGCTATGCCACAGCTCTCATACCTGTCAACTGCCAAGGTTATTGTTGAATTGGCCTTGTATTCAATGCCTGGCGAACTGTCGTCCACATATGCAACCCACCTGAATGTGCCCGGGAGCGCTTTGGGGTTTTGCTGTATATCGTCGGGAACAGGGCCGAGCGTCATGGAGTACGTCCCCTTGGCGCTGTCCCATTGCTCTGGGCGGCCGTTCACAAATTCGTCATACCCGAACAGACCGCTGAAATACCGTGTGCCGGTTTTCCCCGTGCCGTCGGTAACGCCGATAGCCTGCGTGCCTGATCGCGAGCTGTCCTTTGCGGAAACCGCTTTCAGCGTCAGGCTTCCTGTCCATCCGTAAGGCGCGAACAGCTTGATTCTCGCAATGCCGTCGCCGCCGATCCATTTCTTTGTCCACACCTTTGAAGCCAGGCCAGACTGGCTGCTGAGCGACCAGTCCACAGCCGCGAAGCTGCCCGTTGCAGCTGTCCCATCGTCCCAATAGACCTCTGCCTTGAAAGTGAGGCTGCTGCCCCACGGCATGCTGCTTGCGGTCGAGCCCTCATACGATTTGCTGTCCAAAGCAATGCTGACCCCGCTCAAAGACCCGTCAGCGACATGGGCAGACGCGCGAGGCTTACCCCCGTCCGCAAAGGACAGCGTCCCAGTGGCGGCTAGCAACACAGCAATTATTGCGCATACAGCTATTCTGTTTGTTTTCATTTGTATAGCCCTCCATAAATACTTCCAACCACGGTGCGCTGCCGGTTCCCGCCGCTTGCGCACAGCAACCAAAGAAACCCAATATTTCTTTCTTGTAAAAATATATTGTACTAAAATGCTAAACAAATATCAAGTTTCAAGTTATTTCAAGTTGTTTATTAAAATATTTCAAAAATCAAATTTTTATATCTTGCTTATAGAATAAAAAATGAATAAGTATCTTAATATATCTTTATTTCTTTGATTAATATTAGAAATTATCAAAAATATATGAATAGCATGAACATTTCTTTCAAGATTGACATAAGTGTGAATAATCATATAAAATAATAGAGTTAATAACTTAACGTATACAATATACATTTCTGTTGGGCTTGTACTATGTGTACATTAATATTATCGGTATAAATATAAAAAGAAATAACTTGGAATGAGATTTATGACTATTAAAATGAGCAAAATCTGCCTGCGCGGATTCATATGCGGCGCGGTGGCGCTTATCCTTGTCGTGCTATTAGCCAGTTGTTCAGGCAATGCTTCCCTATCAACGGGGAAGTATTGCCAAATTGATGGGGACGGCAATATCAACACTGAAAGTTATATAACTATTGTTGATGACAAGGTTATGACGTTTACGAACGTCGCGCCGGACAAACACATTGAGGAAATGTACAGGAATATGGCTTCCATAACCGTAAAGGACGAACGCACGGGAGAGGACGTCGTAATAAAAAAAGACGGCGCTTCTGACGAAGAAATAGCCTTGGTGCGCAAGGAGCTGGCACACGACCTGGACGGGGAGATAAAATATTACTACGAGATAAGCGGGAACGTGCATACCGTGATTGCAGGGTTACCACATATCGACTGCTCCCTTGAATATTTCCCCGGCGAAAAGGCACTCGAATTTTATGGCCAAAAATTCCGTCTGCAATGACCCAGATGCACATGTTGAGGAGCAGCGACAATGATTGTTATAGATAAACTATGCAAAGAATATCATCTTGGGAAGAGCACTGTCCTTGCGCTGGACAGCGTTTCGCTCACCATAGAAAAGGAGCGGTTTGCCGCATTCACCGGGGATTCGGGTTCGGGGAAGTCCACGTTGTTCCATCTGCTTGGCGGATTTGACAAGCCTACTTCGGGGCGCATCTCCGTAGGCGGCAGGGAACTGTCGTCTCTCGACGATGCGGCCATGTGCCGGTACAGGAACAGCACTATTGGCTTCGTATTCCAGTCGTTCCATCTGGAACCCACCTACACCGTATACAAGAACGTGGAGTTGCCGCTTATTATCGCGGGAGTTCCTCGCCATGCCCGCATCGAAAAGGTCGGGCGCGCGTTGCAGACGGTGGGCATGTACGACAAACGAAGCCACAGCTCCGCGGATTTGTCCGGCGGCGAAAGACAGCGCGTCAGCATTGCCCGCGCCATTATCAACGACCCCGAATACATTCTTGCGGACGAACCCTGCGGCAACCTGGACTCGGCGAACAGCAGGTCAATAATGGACACGCTTTGCAGACTGGCGGAGCGGGCGGCAACAGTCCTTTTGATAACTCACAACATGGCCGACGCGCATATGGCGGAACGCTTGATCACACTTAGCGACGGGGCGGTGGTTTCGGATGAAAATAAGTGACGGGCTTTCGCTAGCGGCGCACGAGATAAGGAGATTCCGTTTCGCCTATTTGTTCTACGTGATGATAATAGCCATTTTTTTCGGCATTGCGTGCTGCCTGTTCAACATGAGCCACATGCTGCCCGAATTGTTCAAGGCGCAGATCCCGCCCGAGGCTAGAGCGGGGCAATCGGCCATATTCACACATGCGAACTATTCGGACAAAGGCCTGTTTGAGTCGCTGGGGCTGGCGGACATCACTTTCTATATGGGTGACGGCGCGGAATTTTCCGACGGCGAACTGCGGTTTTCGCATAGCGGTGCCGCCTTGGACGGATTTTCGTCGTATGACTTTATAGACCTTTCGAGCGCCTTGCTGGCAGAGCAGGTATATGCGTCTATGGGCGTGACGGCAAGCGCTGTTGACGGAGGCGCAACCCCATCCACGTCTATGGCGGGAATCTGGGTGCAGGAAAAATTGCTGGACAAGCTGGGGCTTGGCGAAGGCTCGAAAATATCCATTACGGATATGCGGGCGGGCACGTCAGTATCCGCTATTGTCGAGAGAGCCATCCCGTATAGCGGCGCCGACGGGCGGGACTTCCCCGACGCGTTTCTGCCCGTCGGTATCGGCGCGGAGCTTCTTCGTGGGCGAGGGCTTTCGTGCGACTTTAACGTAGAAGCCACCATCGGGGACATCTTTGACCTGCCGCATGTTTCGTCGGTCTTGGAGCGGCACGGCATACTCACCTACGGTACGGAGATGGACGAGCTGAACGACAGCGTCGGCAGGATAGAATACTTTCTGCTTGCCATTATACTCGTGCTACATATTGCCGGGGCCATACTGCTTGCCACATTCGCCTCTATGAACGTCTCGAAAAGGCTGAACCTAATCGCGATAATGCTAGCGCTTGGTATGCGGAAACGCTCTGTACTGTTCGGCATAACGAGCCTGCTCGTCGGGATACTGGCAGCTTCGTTCGCACTGTCGCAATTCCTAGGGGGCTTCATCTACGGCTTGATAGCGGGGAAGATACAGGAGCATTACCTGATCCCGCCCGATTATTCCCACATTGGGCCAGGGTATTATATTGTCGCGCTGGCGGTGTCCGCCGCTGTTTTGCTTTGCGAAACGATATGGATGAAGCGGAAGCTGGACGGGATATCGCCGCTCGAAATCATAAGGAAAGGCGATTGACATGAGGATATCCGAAATACTTGGGCTTGCAATACACAACTTGTTCAGCCGCAGGCACACCACGGCATCCATTGTCTTGTGCTTTGTTTTCATGGCGGTGCTGTTCCTCTCTACGAGCATATACTCAGATTCGCTGGAAAGCGAGTTGGACGGAATCGTCACCAAGCAAATCTCTCTGTCCTCGTACAGCGGCATTGTTGACGATCCGCAGGCGCGAGATGGCGTACTGCGCACTGTCCGCAGCGCTGGCGAAAATTCAGTCACCGCCCACATCCTATCCGATGTCGCAGAATTGGCGCACGTGTCAAACTCGACAATCGGCGCCGACATTGGCTCGACCGACTCGGACGAATATGACGATAACATAGAGAATTATTCCATTGTTATAGGCGGCAGGGAATATCGCGGCAACGACAACCAAAGCTACACATTCCCATACGAAAACCACAAAGGCGCATGGAGCGGAGTACAGGGGGAGGATTTGTCCGTACCGCTCTCAATAGACATAGCGTGTGGCGGGCAATTGCCGATATTGTCGAGGAACGAGGAGCGCGAATTTCGCAACAAATTCCCTGGGCGCAATATTTTGGTGGCGGGCAAGACGATAACCGACCGCTCGGGAATCCTCATTTCAGACTATCTGTTGGAGCGGTTTGGGATCCCGTCATCCGACTGCGGGAAAATCGTTGGCGAAAAAATATCCATCCTGGCAAACGAAGGCGCGTTGGCGAAAAAAGCCGTGCTTAGGGACGTGGTTATCGCTGGCGTTGTTTCCGAGGATTTTTTCCGAGTTGAAACCAGGCGCGACAGCGGGCACATAATAGTAACGGCCGAAAACGAAAACGTCAACGGCATTGCACAGGAAGCGCCCATGCTGATTCGCATTGACGTGGATTCTTACGGTGATGTCACGCGCGAAATGGAGCGTGCCAAAGCCAGCGTCGGCAGCCATGCCTCCGAACTGTATTGTAGCGAAAACGTGCTTCAAGTCTATTCCGAGCTGTCGTACCAATATGATATCATGAGGTATATTTTGATGATACTGGTGATAATGCTGTCGCTTGCACTTATCGTGAACATAATAAATATTGTATTGTTCCATATCAATCGCAAGGGTTACTACTACGGTATCGTCAAGTCGTTAGGGATGAGGAAACGCGACATCTCCCTGCTGGTATACTTCGATTTTCTGATGTGCATCATGTTGGCAATCCTTCTCGCGGCACCAATCACGTCGATAATGGTCATTGCGCTCGACGGCTATCTGGCGCCCGCGATAGGGTTCAGCCTGTCGGGCGGCATACAACAGCTCGCAGTGCCAACCATTAAAATGGTACCGGCTGCCCTGGTGGTAGCATTTCTGCTGTCACAGATAGTCCTTGGCAAAATCAAGCGCATCGGGGCGATCAAGCTGCTGTCAATGAATCGGGTCTCGGACTGAGTACAGGACTGACTGCCGACTCACCCCTCACCCTGCCACAGCAACAAGCCCGCCGCGGCGCAGCTCGCCACCAACGCTAACCCGCTCCTTATCCCCCCGAGAAAGGCTGGCGAACTTCCCCGCGACAGCATTGAAAACACCGACCAGCTTGGGGTCGAAATGCCCGCCGCTCCCCTCGTTGATTATACGCTCCGCCACCTCTGGCGCGAACGGCTCCTTGTACGGGCGCTTCGATATCAGCGCGTCGTAGACGTCCACTATCGCCATCAGCCGCCCCTCCAACGGTATCTCGTCCCCGGCCAGCCCCCAAGGGTAGCCCGAGCCGTCGTACTTCTCGTGGTGCGACGCCGCTATCACCTTCGCGAAATTCAGGAAGTGGTTGTAGTGGCCCGACCTCGACTCGATGCGCTCTATTATCTCCACGCCGAAGTCCACATGCTCCTTCATCGCCTCGAACTCCTCCTCCGTCAGCTTCCCCGGCTTGCGGAGTATCGCGTCGCTGATCGCTATCTTACCCGCGTCGTGCAGGGGCGCGGACGCCACCAAAAGGTCCACGTCCCACTCGCGCGTCAGCTCGCTGTATATGCCCTGCGCCACCATCTCGTCTATCAGCCATTTCAGGTAGAGCTGCGTGCGGTCGATGTGCCCGCCCGTGTCACCGTCCCGAAACTCCACCATCTCCGTTATCGCCGACAGCATGGCGTCCTGCATCCCCACCAGCTGGCTCGTCTTGCGGCTCACCTCGCGCTTCAAGTCCGCGTTGTACCCTTGGAGCTTCACCCTCTGCTGCGAGATCAAAAGGTGGTTCTCCACGCGCTTCAACAGCAGCGGCGCGCTGAACGGCTTCGTGATGTAGTCCACCGCCCCCATCGCCAGCCCGCGCAGCTCGCTGCTCTCGTCCGACTGCGCCGACAGGAAGATCACGGGGATGCTCTCGTAGCGCCTGTCCGCTTTCAGCCGCCGTATCGCCTCGTAGCCGTCCATCCCAGGCATCATGATGTCCAGGAGGATCAGGTCGGGCAGCACCTTCGCGAGAAGCTCGAACAGCCGCTCCCCCGATGGCACGGGGAACACCTCGTAATACCCTTTCAATATTGTCCTGCCGATAGTAAGGTTGGCGGCATTGTCGTCAACCATCGCGATCCTGTAACGCTTGTCACCCATAGCTTTACCGTCCTTTGTTTATCCAGTTATTATAAATTTTCCCACCAACCAAGACCCTCGCGAATCGTCAAGGCTTGCCCCTCTCGGCCAACCGTTCCGCGATTTCCTCAAAACACATAGTATTCACTTTTTCCCGCAGCCACTCGACCAGCTCGTTGTCGCATGCCTGCTCATAGACATACTGCTCCATCTCGAAGACGGCCTCGTCAGCGTCGTCCATGCCAAAGGCATTGCAAGCACTCAAAAGCCTGTCCAGTAATTTAACATCAATACAGCCCAAAGCGCCGCCGCCGCCGCCATTCGTCACAGCACACCCGCCCAAATCATTAGTCATTGCGGGCCCAGACCCGCAATCCATGCGCGGCTCATCCGACACCGCGCCTGCGCCATTCGTCACAGCGCCTCCGCCCCGAAGCCTCGCCGCTTTCGCCCCCGCGATCACCCCGGACATCCCATGTATGAGCGTCTCGACCCGCAGTATGAACTCCTCGCCGTACCGCTCGATATAGTCGCGGTCGCCCGACTTCGCCGCCAGCTCCAACTTCTCCGCTTCCGCGCCTACCTCCTCCGCGCAGATCCCCCTGCTGCTTCCCTTGATCCCATGAACCGTGATCGCGTAGTCCTTCAAATTGCCGTCCAGCGCGTGCCGCCGCAGCTCCCCGATGAGGTTCTTCGTGTTCGCGGCATAGGACGCCAGCACCTCGACATACGAGGCCGCATCGCCAAACCGCGCCAGCCCTGACTCGATGTCAAGCCCGTCGACAAGGACGCCTGAGAGATACGAGGGATGAGCGTCCCCTATCATATCGGCGGGCATAACATCCGCAGGAATAACTTCATCACTATCTGTATATTGAAGCCTACTAAAATCATCCTCTTCGGGGGAGGCAGAATCGCGAAGCGATTCGTCGGAAGGCACTACAATATTCCCCTTCGGGGGGGACAGGGGCGCGGAGCGACCCGCCAGGGGGGGCAGCGCCCCCTCTGGGGAGCTATGCGACGCAGTGTCCCCCTCCGAGGGGTATTCAATGAGAATTTTGGCCTTAGAAGGCCTATAAATCCACTGCCGAATAACAGCATCCAGCTGCATGATATCTATCGGCTTGCTGATGAACGCCTGGAAGCCACAGCTGAGGAACATCTTGTCGTTCCCCGTCAGCGCGTTCGCCGTCAGCGCTATGATCGGCACCGTCCGCGCATAATCCGTCCCTATTTCCTCGCGGATGACGCGCACCGCCTCCACACCGTCCATCACAGGCATCATATGGTCCATGAATATCGCGTCGTAACGCTCGCCCGTCCTCACCAGCTCTATCGCGTCCGCGCCGCTCGTCGCGCAGTCCACCGTCATCTTGTACGGCTTCATGATCCCGCGCGCCACGTCCAGGTTCGTCGCGACATCATCCACCAGCAGCACACGGTAGCCCGACAGGTCGAGCCGCACGAGATTCGCGCCGACCGAGCGCTTCGATTCCACGTAACGGAAATGCCGCAGGTTCTCGGCGGTCTCTTCCCCCAGCGGCGGGCAGTCCACCCGCTTTTGAAGCATCCGCACCGTGAAAACGCTGCCCTTGCCGTACTCGCTCTCCACCGTCACCTCGCCGCCCATCTGGTTCACGAGCCGCTTCACGATGGACAGCCCCAGCCCCGTGCCCTCGATAGCGCGGTTGCTCTTGATGTCCACCTGGTTGTAGACGGCGAACAGCCGCTTGATATCGTCGGGCCGTATGCCGACGCCCGTATCGCGCACAGTGGAGACAAGCCAGACATCCCCCGCAGTTGGCACAGAACTTGCGTTCCACGATGCCCCAGACAACGAAGCCCCCGCGGACAACGAACCCCCTCCCGAATTTCCCAATAACACAGAGTCCCCACCGCCAGCCATCTCATACCGCAGGCTCCATTCCACCTCGCCGCTCTTGGTGTACTTGAACGCGTTGGACAGAAGATTGTTGAAAACCTGCTTCACGCGAAGCTCGTCCCCGATGAACCGCGACGGCATATCCGCGCCGATTTTCAGCATGAAATTCACAGGCTTGCTGCCGAGCCGCACGATATTCAGGTTGACCGTATCGTTGATCATGCTCGGGAGGTCGTACTCCGAATCGACCAGCTCGAACTTGCCCGACTCTATTTTCGAGATGTCCAGCAGGTCGTTTATGATGCTCAACAGCGTAGAGCCGCTGTTGCTTATCTTCGTCATCGTTTCGCGCACCTCGGGTTCGAGATCGTCGCGCACGAGCATCAGCTCCGACAGCCCGATCACCGCATTCAGCGGCGTCCTCATCTCGTGGCTCGTGTTCGCGAGGAACGAGCTTTTCGCGTCGGAGGCATGCTCCGCCTCGGCCCTCAGCTCCGCCAATCGGTCGTTCTGCTCTTTCAGGTGCTCGAACGGTCGCGATATGCGCCGCGACAAAATGATCGCTATCGCAATGCTAATGACGAGGAATATCCCCGCCGTAGTATACAGCCCCCTGCGCACCTGCTCCATAGGGCTCTCCGAGACCGGCACCACCAGCCCGAGCGTCCAGCCCACCGTCGAGCTGTGCAGCGGCTTGGTAACGCAGATCATAGCCTTGCCGTTCAACATATACTGCCCCGTATTCTCCCGCCCCTGTATCATAGAGCCAACAAAATCGCGAAGCCCACGCAAGCTCTCCCCAAGCTCCTCGTTCCCATTTTTTTTCAATAACAAAGCCTCATCCGATGCCGCAGCATCAACATTCGGTGCGGGCTCATCAGTGTCAGTAACAACCCCTGCGCCAGACGCCTCCCCGTCATTGCGGGCTCCGACCCGCAATCCATTCCCTGCCTCATCATCATTTTTTTCCAATAACAAAGCCTCATCCGATACCGCAGCATCAACATTCGGTGCGGGCTCATCAGTATCAGTAACAATTCCCGCGCTAGATATTTCACCGCCGACACCCTCAAACGGCTCAACAATATCCGCGCCAACAGCGGAAACCGCCCCCTCCGTCCCAACAGCCAAAGGCCGGGCGCCCAAAACATCAGTACCGCGAGACTCATCAACATCAGCCCCAGCAGCATCCCCAGCCACAGCAATATCCTCAACGCCCACCGGCACAGAACTTGCGTTCTCCAACGCCTCTAATCCAGCCGCAGTCCCATTCTCGTCATTGCGGGCCGTCGCAGTCCCATTCTCGTCATTGCGGGCTTGACCCGCAATCCACCCCCCAGATGCCACAGCATCCCCAGACACACCAGGCTCCTTGAACGACACCAACCCAGTACCCCTCTCAATCAGATCAACACGCTCGCGAACCCAGTCCTCATTGACACTCGCGATAACGACCCCCGTGTTGTCCAGCATGAAGATGTTGCCCGTCCCCCACAGCTTGAACTGGTTCAGCATATTCGAGAAATACATCCCGTCCACCGTGGCGGACAGCACGCGGTCCTCCGCCATAGGCACGCAGACATGGAACACCGTATTGCCCGCCGCGTCCGTGCGCGTGGTCGAAATGACCTCCTCGCCAGCAAAAGCTTTCATTACATATGTCGATTTCACGTACTCAGGCTCTGTCGGCGCGGGCCCCACCGAAGCCACGATGCCCTCCCTGTCTATAACAGTCAGCGAGCAGAACCGCGCCTGGTCGTTCAGCTGCTCTTCCAACAGGTCGCGCAGCTCGCTCCCCTCCGCGCTCCCTATCCTGTGCGCCGCCGAAGCAGCGTCCGCGTGAAGCAGCTCTATCGATGAGGAGACATACTTGTCCGCGATATCCATCACCACCCGCATATCGCTCTCCGTAGTGTCATAAAGATTCTTCTGCATGAACGAAAGGCTAACGGCCAAATTGGCCGCGCAAGCCAGCGCGACAATAACAGAAATAATCAAAATAACCTTAGCCCGTATAGACATAGCCCTAACTCATTTCATCATTTCGTCTTCGCGAGGAACGCGGGGATGAGGCAATCAAGCCCCATCACCACGACATCACCATCTCGCCGTAGAGGACTCACCATCCCCTATGACATCAAGAAACTTTAATTTTCTTTTTGACCTTGACCTTTCCAATCTTAACAGTAACAGTAACAGTGCCCTTTTTCAGTGCGGTGATCTTCCCTGCCTTGTCCACCGCCGCCACCTTCTTCGGCGCCGTCGTGAACGAGACTTTCAGATTCGTCGCTTTCTTCTGCGAGAGCTTGATAGCGATCACCGCCGTCTGTCCGATCTTCATCTTCGCGGGCGCTTTGATCTTGAACTTTTTCAGCTTCACGGCTTTCTTCACCACAGTCACCTTGATAGTGACAGTCGCGCCGTTCCTAGCCTTGCCCGTGATCACAGCCTTGCCGGGCTTCTTGCCCGCCTTGATCTTCCCGCCTGCCACAGTAGCCACATTCGCGTTGCTGGTAGTCCATGTGATAGTGTCCGTTATCGGCTTGCCGTCAGGCCCGTACATCACGATCGGGGCCGTGTACGACTTTTTCAGCGAGAGGTTCACCTGCGTCATAGGCGTCTTTATCTGCCGCACGTCAGGGTAGAGCGGCTTTGGCGGGTCAGGAGGTTTGGGAGGATCGTATGGAATAGGATTGTCCCCACCGCCGCCGCCGCCTACCTTCGTCCACTTGGCGTAGACAGTCTTGTCCGCCGTCAGGCGCGCCGTGAAGTCGAACGCCGACTTGAACGCGCTGTCAGCGTACCACCCGCCGAACGTGAAGCCGCTGGTCGCGGGATCTGTCGGCCTCGTCGGCTTGGAATTGTATACAATATCCTGTGCGGCCACGCCCTCCGCGCCGCTGAACGTCAGGGTCACATTCTGCATCCCCATCCAGCGCGCGTGGACCTCCTTGTCGGAGTCAGCCACCAGCGTGTTGATCTTGTTGTCGTACTGGAACGCCGCGTCGGACGAGATATCCGCCGACCACCAGCCGTCGAAGCGATAGCCCTCGCAGACGAGCGTGTCTAGCAGCACCGTAGAGCCGTATGCCACATTGCGGTTCGTCCTGTCAGATGTGGGCGAGCCCTCCACTATGTCCATGCCGTCCGTGAGGTGCAGATGGTAGGCTATGCTCACAGCGGACTTCGCCGTCCACTTCACATAGACGCTCACATCCGAGCGCACCGCCTGTCCGAACACGAACTCCGAATGGTATTCCTCGTCCGCGTACCACCCGCCGAACTCATAGCCCACGCGCTGTGGGTCGTCAGGCTGGCTCAGAACGCTGCCGTATTTCACCGTGCCGTCCTTCGGGAAAGTGCTGTCAACCAGCCCCGCCCTGTCTGACACCCAAGTCACCCTCGGGTCGTCCATCTTCGTCCAGCTCGCGTAGAGCGTCAGCGAGCCAGTCACCCTCTTGTTGTCGAAGTCGAACGCGACCTGCGTGGTTCTGCTCGTTGACCAGCCCGCGAAGCGGTAGCCGTCCAAAGTCGGCCTCTCGTCAGGCGCGGACAATGTCCCGCCGTATTCAACGCTCCTGGACGTAGGCATCCCCTGCACAGAGGCAACAGCGTCCGCTGGCCTGTTCGCATCGAACGCCACCGCCACGGGGAACTGTATCTGCCAGTAGGCGTACACCACAGTGTCCTCGGTCAGCCGCGTGTCCCAGTCGAACATATATTCGTCCAGCTGGTTCGGGCTGACGGAAGCCTGCGACATCCACCCCTCGAAGGAGTAGCCCACCCGCGCGGGTTCGAAGCTCGGGGCCTGCGCGTTGGAGTTGTACGCGACCTGCATATTGGACGGAAGCTGTATGTCGGCGGACGC
Source organism: Eubacteriales Family XIII. Incertae Sedis bacterium (assembly GCA_031257215.1). Taxonomy (GTDB): domain Bacteria; phylum Bacillota; class Clostridia; order Peptostreptococcales; family Anaerovoracaceae; genus JAIRPC01. Next base: position 3,921 of record JAIRPC010000039.1, on the reverse strand, counting down.
GCCGCCCGCGTTCGCGCTGAATGTCAGCGACACAGGCGCGTGCGGCGTCCACTTCGTGAACGCGTATGTGTTGGCGGAGATCCCGTTATCGAAATCTATCGGGCTGTTGTACGACGGGGAGCTGTACCATCCCGCGAACTCGTAGCCCACAGCCTGCGGGGGCTCTGGCCGCTCTATGGCGGTGTCGCCCTCCACGCTGACAGTCAGCGCCTCCGGCATAGTGCCAGATATTATGTAGCTGCCCTCAGGCGCCACGCCCACATAGGTCAGCGTGAACATGGTAGGCCCGCCCGTTGCCACAGGGGACCACCCCGCGTACACCCTCGTGTCGCGGGTCAGCACGACAGAGCCGAACGCGAAAGGCGTCTCGCAGCCACTGTCAGCGAACCATCCCGTGAAATCATAGCCCGCCAGCGACGGCACAGCGCCCGTAGGCGCGGCCGCCACCGTGCCTGAGTCCACAGGCGCGGGGTCGGAGGGGAAAGCGCCCAGGTCGGCCTCGTTCGCTCCGCTGGGCAGGTTTTTGTCGAATGACAGCTGCACCTTGGGCACAGGCGCCCCCTGCTCCCAGATGGCATACAGCGTCATTGTTCCGTTATCTGGGTTGACCCGCGTGTTCGCGAAGTCGAACATGGCCGAGTCCGCGCTGGCGCCCGCGTCCAAAGACCACCCGGCGAAATCATAGCCGAGCAGCTTCGGCGCCGCGCTGGGCGCCGCGATAGTGGAGTACAGAAGCACGTTCGTGTACGCGGGCGGCAGCCCCGACACGAACCCAGTGCTGCCGTCTGGCTTGTTTCCGTCGAACACCACGGTGACATCAGGCGCGGAATACCATTTACCGTAGAGCGTAGTGTCGGAGGTGAAGCTCGCGCTAGCAAAATCCACCAGCGTCGTTTCGTCCTGCACCGTCTTGCTGCCAAACCACCCGACGAATTCATAGCCCACGATAACAGGCGAATAGGATCCCGAATCGCTCACGTACTGCGAGCCCAGATAGTCCGCGATGCGCCCGTTGTACGGCAGCTCCACCTCGTCGGGAAGCGGCTCAGCGAGCGAAGTCCCCGCGGGCTTCAAGAATGCCGAGAACATGATGGATACGTCGCTCTGCTTGCTCCAACGCGCGTACAGCGTCAGCTCGTCCTGAGACACCCTGCGGCTGCCGCCCGCGATATACTGCGCGCCGCCCGTGGCCGCCGACGTGGTGAACCACCCGACGAATTTATAGCCGTCCAACGCGGGCTCGCTGGTGTCCGCGGGAAGCGGAGTGTTGTATGTCAGCTTCGCCGCGCCCGAATCCGAGCCGTCATAGTCGAGCGGCATATTCCTTAGATGTAAATTATTTCCAGCACCCCCAGACCCCGACGATCCACCAGACCCAGGCAAATTAGCCGAAAACCGGACCGAGACAGCCTCGTGCGCCGCCCATTTGGCGAACAGCGTCATAGACCCCGACGGAGCCGAAACCCGCACCCCGCTCTTAGAGGTATCGCTGTCCTCCATGTCGGTCGCAAAAACGAACGCGCTCGTGCCCGCCGCGTCCAGCTGCCAGCCCTCGAACGAATAGCCCGCCACAGCAGGGGTCCCGCCAGGCGCCATCACATTGGCGTTCTGCTTCACGCTCACCGCTGACGGCGAGGGCATCCCCACCACAGCCCCGGAGGTCAGCCCGCCGCCAAGCCCTGCCACATTCGCGTCGTATGTCAGCGTGAACGGCGAGGCCGCCACCCAGTTCGCGTAGAGCGTGGTGGAAGCAGCCGAAAATCTCAGCCTGCCGTCCGCCGGATCGCCCTCTCCGTTCGGCGCGGTATACCACCCACCGAACGAATACCCGACCGCCACAGGCGTGGCAAGGCCCGCGGGCAGCGTCCCGTTGTAGGGAACGGCGTTGTTCGTAGGCGGCATGGTATCGTCGTATACCGCGCTCGCCCCCGTTCCGCCCTTGTTGAATCTGATGGTCACAGGCGCGTGCGCCGCCCACTTCGCGTATACGGTGGTAGCGCCCTTGATGCGCGCGTGCGCGAAGTCGAACTCCACGGCGCACGCACTGGTCGTGTACCAGCCCGCGAACGTGTACCCCGAGCGTATCGGCTCGGCGTTCAGCGCCGCGTTGGTAACGGATATATATGTACCGCTGTAAGGCACACTCGCAGCGGGCGGCAGCGAACCTGGATCGACGGATCCGTCCGAGGCATTGCCGTCAAAGCTCACCTCGAACGAGCCGCCATCCGTCCACTGCGCGTATATTGCTGTGTGCGTGGTCAGTCGCGACGCGAAGTCAAACTCCGCGCCGCCTGTTGCGGCAGTGTACCAACCAGTGAATCTCTTGCCCACGCTCTCAGGCACCACAGATGGCGCGGCCCCGATAGCCGAGCTGTACCTGACGCTCACCTCGTCGGGCATAGTCCCGTCTATGAGCGATGGCACAGCGCCTTGGTCGTACCGAGCCTTCACGTCGTCGGCGTCCTCCCAATGAGCGTACAGAGTTATATGGTATGTGGCGTCCTCGCCATCGCCCTCGCTCGCGACAGGTGCGTCGAGAAGCGTCCGCCCGAACTCGAACGGCGTGCCGCCCGCGGCCTCCGTGTACCATCCCGTGAACCTCTTGCCCACGGACTCTGGCACGCTGGCCGCGCCGCCCACCGCCGAGACGGTCGTGTTGTATATCTGGTTCGGTATGCTCTCAGGCATAGTCCCGCCGATGATGGCCGAGCCGCTCGGCAGGTTCGCCGCGAACCTCACCGTCAGCGCGGGGACTTCCTCCCACGTCGCGTAGAGCGCCAACACCTGCGTCACACGGTCGCCGTCCGCGCCCGTCCGAAAATCACGCGCCACCGTCTGGCCGCCCTCGCTCACATCGTATTTCCACCCCGTGAACCTGTATCCAGACACAGCTGGCTTCGTCGGCGTGATTGTCGAGTTGTAGGCTAGCCCAGTAATAGGCGCGGGTGCCGTCCCCGCCACGAGCGGCGCACCCTGCGGCACCTTCGTGTCGAACGTAACAGACACATTGGGCTGCTGTGCGAAGCGCGCGTATAGCGTAGTGTTTCCTACCAGGCGGCTGGCCCGCGGAGAGTCCGCGGCGCCCAGGACGAATTCCTGCCCGCCGGACGCGCCAGGGATATCATACCATCCAAGGAAAGCATATCCAAGCACCACAGGCGTGGGAATGTTGGTGTCCAGCGTAGAGCCATACGGCACATTGGCCATATTGTCGGGCATAGTCCCCTGCTCAGGCGCGGCGTCCGCCACCGTGCTGCGGTTGTCGTTGAATGTCACCGAGACGGGGTTCTCCTTTTTCCATCTCGCGTACAGCGTCACAGCGGGCGCTCCCGCGGGCGCCGTAGCGACTATCCGCGTCTGTCCGAGAACGTACTGCGTGCCGCCCGTGGCAGCCGCCGTATCGAACCATCCCGCAAAGCTGTAACCGGGCGCGTATGGCACCGCGACCGAAAGCGGCAGCGCCGCGTTGTATTTTATCTTGGCACCGTTGCCCTCGCCGCCGTCGAAGGGCTTCGGCATGGTGGCGGACACGACGTTGACGCCGCTGCCGCCATTCGGCGCGAAGCTGACGGATATATCGCTGCGCGCGTTCCAGTGCGCGTACAGTATCTGCGTCTGCACGACGCGCGTGCCCGTGCCGCCCGTGCCCGCGAACGCGAAACGCTCGCCGCCCGTCTGCGCCGTATACCAGCCGTCGAAGCTGTAGCCCGCCGCGACGGGGATGGCCGCGGGCTCGGATATGTGTGCGTTGTATTTCACGGTGCCGCCCTGCGGCATCGAGGACGAGTCTATCGCGCTGTTGTTCGCGACGAAGCTGTATGTCACGTCGGCCCTGCTAGCCCATTTCGCGTAGAGCGTCAGCGCGGGCGCTCCAGTCGGCGTAGTGACGGTGACGCGCGTAGTGCCGGGCGTGTATATGGT
>JAIRPC010000004.1 GCA_031257215.1 Eubacteriales Family XIII. Incertae Sedis bacterium | reverse complement strand
GGCTAGCGACGAATTGTGCCCGTACAGCGTCGTTATGCCGCTGCCGTGGTCTATGATGACGGCGTTGCCGTAGCCGCCGAAATACGAGGACTTCACGACCGTGCCGTCCGCCGCCGCGTGGACGGGGGTGCCTGTCGGCGCGGCTATGTCTATACCCGCGTGCAGGTGGCTGGCGCCAGTCGAGGGGTGCGAACGCCACCCGTATTCCGAGGTTATCGTCCCGTTCACGGGCCAGCCCATCTTGCCGCCGCCGTAGGTGGCAGTGCTCTCCAATTCTTTCAGCTCTTTTTCGAGATCCTTGGACTCCTTTTCCATGCGCTCTATGTCTTCCAGCGCGCCCTGCGCTTCCGCGTGCGCTTTCGCTTTTGCCGCCGCCAGCTCATCCTTTTCGTCGGAAAGCCTTTCCCGTTTCAGCTCCGCGTTCTGCTCGTGCAGCTCCAAGGTCTCCTTCACGACCACGAGCTCATTCTTCTTCTGCTCCACGGCGTTCAGCTTGGACTGCAATTCTTCCAGCGTTTTCACATCCTGCGCGTGTATCCGCTGTATCATGTCGAGGTTGGACAGAAAATCCAGGATGCTGGCCGAGTCAAGGAGCACCTCTATGACGCTGGCATCCCCTGTCACATACATAACGCGCAGCCGCGCCATCAGCTCGCTGTCCTGCTCGCCCACATCCGCTTCCAGCCCGGACAGATCCACTTCGATAACCGCAATCCTGTCGTTGTTTTCTTCTATGTCGCCCTCTACGGATCTCAGCTCGGACTCTATTTTTTTTATTGAGGCTTCTAGATCTACTATCTGCTCGGCGAGGCTCTGCTCCTCCGCTTTTTTCTCGCGGTATTCCTGCTTTGCGTCCTTGACGCTCTGCCTAGCCTCTTTCAGCTTCTTTTCGAGATCGCCCTTTTCGTCTGCATAGGACGGTGCGCCGACGGAAACAAACGCCAGCACAAAAATCATTGCGAATATTGCGAAAACGGAAAGCTGCGCTCTTTTCACGTCAAATCCCCAGATCCCCTCGGCTGGCGCCTAGGTGTCCAGGAACCTCCTCATGGAAATAATGCTGCCGCACGCGCCGATGCTGGCGCCGAGCGCGGCGTATATGACAATGAGGTTTCTTATGAGGAAATCTTCGGAGGTAAAGCCCGTGGACATGAGCAGGACGAAATCCACGCCAAAATTCGCCACAACCTGGTGGTATATGAGCGCGATAACCCCGCCTGAAACAGCCGCGCTGATAAGCCCTATCACTATGCCTTCGAGCAGGAACGGCCCACGTATGAACCAGTTCGTTGCGCCCACGTATTTCATTATGGTAATCTCGCGCTCGCGGGCGAGAACGGTCAGCTTGATGGTGTTCGATACGACCACTATGGATATCGCAAGCAGGGCGATAATGAGGATCAGCGCCCCTATCTGGATATAGTTCGATATGCGGATCAGCTTGTCTATCGTTTTCTGCGCGTAGTTCACGCTTTCCGTGCCCGGCATGGTTCTCGCCTTTTCAACGACCTTGCCCGCCTTTTCTATGTCGGGTATCTCGACTATTATCGCGTTCGGCAGTGGGTTGACTTCGAGCTTGTCGAGCAGCCCCGAGTTCGCGCCCCATTTTTTCTTGAAGCTCGCCATGGCCTCGGCCTTGCTCATGAACCTGACGCCCTCTACGCCCTCCATCGGCTCAAATTCTTTCATCATCAGCTGGGTCGTGGCTTCGTCCGTCGTGTCTTTCAGGTTGACCTGTACTTGGCCGACATTCTCTTTGATGCTTTCGGAAATGTTGTTAATGTTAACTAGAATAATAAAAAATATGCCGAGTATGAGCAAAATGGCAGTAATGGAAAATAGCGACGCTATCGCCATATTGATGTTGCGCCCTATCTGGCTGAACGCCTGCCTGATGATAATAAGGGGATTCGTCATAGCTCGGACACCTCATCTTTCGCTGCGTCCCCATCCGCGAGGGCTTCATCTATAACTGCTTCTTCCTCTGCGGCTTCGTAGGCGGCATCATCCGCCGGCCCGTACTCGACGGCTTCGCCCGCGGCCGCGCCGTACTCGGCGGCTTCGTCCTGCCCGTAATATTCGTCGTTGTACTCGCCATAATATTCGGCTCTATACATGCCGTCCGCTTCGTCGCGCACGACCTTGCCGTCCCTGATGGCAATAACCCGCTTGCTCATGGCGTTGACTATCTCGCTCGAATGTGTCACCATGATGACCGTCGTGCCCCTGCGGTTTATCTGTTCCAGCAGCCGCATGATCTCCCAGCCCGTTTCGGGGTCGAGGTTTCCCGTCGGCTCGTCCGCGATCAGCACCGAGGGGTTGTTCACGATAGCGCGCGCTATCGCCACGCGCTGTTGCTCGCCTATCGAAATCTGGTTCGGGAATTTGTCGGCTTCGGCGCTGATGCCAACCAGGTCAAGCATCTGCGGCACCTGCCGCCTTATCGACCTGCGGGTGCGCCCCACTATCTCCATCGCGAACGCCACGTTCTCCGCGACGGTCTTCTTCGGGAGCAGGCTGAAATCCTGGAACACTATGCCCATGCTGCGCCTGTGCCTCGGTATCTCGCGGTTCGCTATCTGCGTCACGTCGTAGCCGTTATACATTATCCTGCCGCTGTCAGCGTCGATAAGCTTCAACAGGAGCTTCACGAAGGTGGACTTGCCCGAACCCGACGGCCCGACGAGGAACACGAACTCCCCGTTCTCAATGCGGCAGCTCACGCCGTCAACGCCGATATTTTCGCCATAGTATTTTGTTACGCCTTTGTATTCAATCATATATTTACCTCGGAGCGGCAACCGCCGCTCTATATACTATTATATATCGCGCGGGGTGATGATGGGATTAAGAGTGTATTACAGGATGTGGAAATATTGTGTCAATTATGTGTCAGACATCTACGCCGCCATGCGCTTGAACGCGGCTTCCAGCGTTGGCGCCAGCTTTGGCATCGCGTAGACCGTGCAGCAGTTGTACTCGGCGGCATAGACGCCCGCGGGGTCGAGGAACGGCACCTCCACCGCGTCCCGCAGTTTCAGGAACGCCCTCAGCTCCCTGACGTCCACGCCTGGGTTCATCTTGTTCAGCACGTAGAGCACCTCCGCTCCAACGCTCTCCATCGCCTTGAACATCTCCAATTTTTCGGGGTCCGCCATAAGCGCGGACGGCAGCGGGTCAATAACGGCGAAGACTCGGTCGCAGTCCCGCAACAGCTTCTGGATGGCCGCCACGCGGTCCCGCCCGCCGAACTCCCCGCAGATGTCGAGAACAGCCACGTCCGCGCCCGCGCAGGCCGCGAGCCGCACGTAGTCCGCCACGTCGAACGCCGCGGTTTTCTCGCCGGGGACGCGCAGCAGCCAGTTCACGCCGCCGTCGAGGTTCTCTATCGCGCGCGCCGAGCCGCCGTGCGCCAGCCTGTCGTAGCAGGACACATATTCCCTGCCCGCAAACCTGCGGTCGATGCCGAGCTTGTCGTAATCGTTGCCGCCCAGCCTGAGCGCTTCGTCGCATATCCCGACGAAAGCGACGCCCCTGTCGGCGGGACGCGCGAGCCAGTCGGCGAAAGCGAGCGCCAGGGTGGTCGCGCCCGCCCGCGCCGAAAGCCCCGCAAAGGCGTATTTCGTGACCGCCCTGCGCACGGCAGGCTCCGAGGCCTGTGCTCGCCGAGGCAGCTTGCGGCCAACAGACCTGCGGCCGCCGCCGCCAACACCAAAGATCAATTCTTCTCCTGTTCTGTCCATAACAAAGGCATTATATCATTTATTTATTTTTTTGTCAATATTTTCTTGAAAGGTAGATTTATTGTCATTGCGGCCTGCGAGCGCGGTTCATCCCCTGCTCCTAGAAAAAAATTCATTCCGTCTGAATAGACTTCACGGCATCGGCATAATCGCGCCTGCTGTCGAAAACATGATGGAGCGTCACTCTACGCTACCCCAAGATTTTTCAATCTCGCCTCCGCTTCTTCGTCGCTTAGCGTTTTGGACTGCTTTGATTCCTCCAATTTGATGTCGATCGCTTTCAGGAGCGATTCGTTGCGGCGTTTTCTGAGAAAATCCCATAGGTAATCTATCTCGTAGTCGGACATCTTGTTTATTTGGTTTGCAATGCTCACTGCCTGTGAAGTCATATTATCATCTCCTTTTCCTACATATTGTACTAGGATACCTGATATATTTCAAGTATCCTAGTAGCTTTGCATGTGGGTTGCCCCCTCTGTTATTGCGGCCTGCTTGCCGCTATCGCTTTGCCTTCCCTATTTTACCTTTCCGCTTTTCTTTGTTGCGGACCAGGGGGCGGGGTAGGTGGCTTTTCCTATCTGTTTGTATGCCCTTATCTGCACCTGGTATTTTTTGCCTTTTTTGAGGCTATTGATCGTCAGCGTTGCTTTCTTGGCGGTAACTGTCTTGGTTTTCCATTTGCCGCTGGCCACTCGGTAGCGGATTTGGTAGCCTGTCAGCTTCTGCGCTGATTTCGCCTTTTTCCATGTCGCCTTTATCCGCTTCTTCGCGGCTGTGACCTTTGACAGCTTCATCTTCTGCGGGAGGATTTTGAACTCGGCGGTTTTCGCGCCCTTGTAGCTGCCCGCGCCCTTGACCGTCACGCTGCCCTTGCCTATGTTTTTATTCGCGCCGTAGGCCAGGGTGTAGTCCTTGCCCTCCGCCAGGGTTTTGCCGCCCAGCTTCACCGTAGCCTTGGGCTTCGCCTGCCTGCCCGTCCACGCTATTGATTTGGCTATCGCGACCTGCGCCTGCGATATGTCCGCTTTCACGGCGCTTGGCGTGGTTTTGTTGTTGTTCTTGCCGTCCTCGTCGTCCTTGGCGCTGCCGTCGTCGAAGGCCAGCGTGGTCCAGTCTATGCGCATGAGCACGTTTTGCGTGCCGTTGCCCGCCGCAATGCTCTCCATTATCGGGACGAACACCTGTAACGGCACGTCGTTGTCGGCGTAGCCGGCCTTGTCCACGAGCGGGAAGCGCAGGGATTTCGGATAGGG
>JAIRPC010000136.1 GCA_031257215.1 Eubacteriales Family XIII. Incertae Sedis bacterium | reverse complement strand
TTTCGGCTATCTGCGCCGCGCTGCCGATAACGAGCAGGCCGCCCGCGCAGACCGCGACGTTCCACAAGAAGAATATCCAGAACGCGGGAGTCCTGAGCGTTTCGCCGAGCCGATAGTCCCTCTGCTCCTGCGCCTGCGCAGCGTCGGCCTTTTTCGCCGCGCTGTCCGCGCCGCCAGAGTTATTCCCACCCGTTTTCGCGGGGGCGGCATCTGGCTTCTTGATGATAAACGAGCCGATTACCAGCACTGCCGCCACGGCTATGCCTAGCACCGCGAAGGTTTTGAACAGGCCCACAGAGCCTCCGCCCATGGACGCGATAAGCATCTGGACCACGCCTGCAAAGACGAGCGCGCCGACGCCGAAGCCCAGGAGCAGTATGCCCGACGCAAGCCCTGTCTTGCCTGGGAACCAGGGCACGACGTTGCTGAGTATCGCGTTGTACGAGATGCCGACGCCAAAGCCGACCAGCACGCCGTACAGCACGTCGATAGCAATAAGGCTGCCCGGCGAGTCCTGCGCGTTCAGCACGACGGACAGCAAAAAGAAGCCCGCGAACACGAAAGCCGCGGAGATAATAACGACAACCCGCGTCTTGAAACGCTGTGTCAGCTTGCCGCCGACGAACCCGCCCACGCAGAAAAAGATGATGGACAGGGTGAACGGCATTGTCAACTGCGTCTTGTCCCAATCCGTAAAGATTTCGCCTAATGGTCCGCGAAAAATAGACCAACCATAGATAAGCCCGATAAAGAGCAGCATGACCGCCCCTGTCGCGAGGTAACCCCACTTTTTTCCTGTATTCAATTTTCTCCTCCGATAACTTCGATAATTCCGATAACTACGGGCGAAATTAGCGCCCCTCAAAAATTGCGGTGGCTATATTATACATCCCGCGAGCCGAAATTTCCAGAAATATTATTATAAAGAGCCGCATTCACACAAGTTGTCGCGCCTTTGTGTTATTCTATCATTATGATACGGTACAAGACAATCAGGTCGAACAGGAAAACGCTGGCTCTGCATATCACCGCGCGCGGGTTGGAGGTGCGGGCGCCTATGCAGATTTCCGATCGGTATATCGAGCAGTTCGTGATGTCGAAGGAGAGGTGGATCAGCAAGCACCTGGGCGAAATGCCATGCGGCCAGGGCGTTTCGGGCGATGGCGTCGGTTTCGCGCTCGGCTATGGTGACAGCGTTTTGTTTCGCGGGGAGGAGCGCCCGATCATTGGGTCGCATGAGATGAGCGTGTCAAAGCCGGGCAGGGCGAAGGGCATATACCGCGACGGCGCTTTTTTGATTACTGAAAACCTGCCCCCCGACAGCATCAGGTTCGTGCTGTCACGCGTATTGAAGCGCGAGGCCGGGGCGCATATGCCGCAGAGGGTCAGCCATTACGCCGCGCTGATGGGTTTGGAGCCAGAGAGCGTGAGCATCACCACCGCGTTCGGCAGGTGGGGCAGTTGCAGTGCGCAGAAAAGGATTCATTTCGCGTGGATGCTGATGATGGCGGACGACGAGGTCATAGATTATATAACGGTGCATGAGCTGGCGCATATGGTCCACGCCGACCATTCTACTGATTTTTACAATTTAGTCAAAAAATTCTGCCCTGACTACCAGGCGCAGAGGAAGAAACTGAGAGGGCTTGGGCGGCGCGTGGACAGCGAGGGGTGGAAGCCCGCGCGGTGAAGTGCTGCCGCCATCTTTGTTATTCTATATAATTCAGTTGTCTTTATCCCCGCCATCCTGTATGATAAGGGCATGGAGAAAAACACACAGAAAACAGCGGACGGCGCGGCGGCGTACAGGATCGAAGCGGACACCATGGGCGAGGTGCGGGTGCCTGCGGACAGGCTTTGGGGCGCGCAGACGCAGCGCAGCTTTGAGAACTTCCGCATCGGCGGCGAGAGGATGCCTACGGACATCGTTCGCGCTTTCGGCATACTGAAAAAGGCGGCGGCTCTCGCGAACGCGCAGCTTGGCGTGTTGGAGCAGAAGAAGGCGAAGGCGATCGCGAGGGCGGCGGACCGCATAATAAAGGGCGAGCTTGATGGCGAGTTCCCGCTTTCGGTTTGGCAGACGGGCAGCGGTACGCAGACGAATATGAACGTCAACGAGGTCATCGCGCACCTGACGGGGCTGCACCCGAACGACGATGTGAACAGGGGGCAAAGCTCCAACGACACTTTCCCGACGGCGATGCATATCGCGGCGGTCAGCGCGGTGGAAGATGCTCTGCTTCCCGCGCTGGACGAGCTGCGTCTCACCCTGGACAGGCTTGCCGAGGATTTTGGCGACATCGTAAAGATAGGCCGCACGCATCTGCAGGATGCTACGCCGCTGACCCTGGGGCAGGAGATCGGCGCGTGGTCGTCGATGCTTTCGGAAGCGGGCGAAATGATTATCGCGGCGCTCGCGCCCGTGCGCTCGCTCGCGCTCGGCGGCACCGCCGTTGGCACGGGGCTGAACACGCATCCGGATTTCGGGAAGCTGGCGGCGGATAAAATAACGGAGATATCGGGGCATTCGTTCAGGACGGCACCGAACAAATTCCACGCGCTCACCGCCAAGGACGCTCTTGTGTTCCTGCACGGCGCACTGAAGGCGCTTGCCGCGAACCTTTTCAAGATAGCTGGCGACGTCAGGCTGCTGTCTTCCGGCCCGAGGTGCGGCATCGGCGAGCTTGTGATACCCGCGAATGAGCCAGGCAGCTCCATCATGCCCGGCAAAGTCAACCCCACGCAGTGCGAAGCGCTGACGATGGTCTGCGCACAGGTCATGGGCAACGACGCTGCGATAGGCTTCGCGGCCTCGCAGGGCCATTTCCAGCTCAACGTTTACATGCCCGTGATGGCGTACAATATGCAGCAGTCCATACATCTGCTCGCGGACGCGGCGGCTTCGTTCGACAAAAACTGTATGCGCGGGCTGGAGCCGAACGAGCCCGCGATAGCGAAGCACCTCGAAAATTCGCTCATGCTCGTGACGGCCTTGACGCCGAAAATCGGCTACGACAACGCCGCGAAAATAGCGAAGCGCGCCCACGAGAATGGCACGACGCTGCGCGAGGCGGCGCTGGCGTCTGGGCATCTGACCGAAGCCGAATACAATGCGCTCGTTGACCCGACGCGCATGGTTTAGTATACTGTAACATGCGGCTTTTGAGAAGCGCCGTTATTAGTGCCGTGAGCGAGGCCGGGTCCTGTGCAACAGAGCCCCGTGAACCTCGTCAGGTCCGGAAGGAAGCAGCGATAAGCGGATCGCGCTGTGTGCCACAGCAAAATCCGGTCTCGC
>JAIRPC010000098.1 GCA_031257215.1 Eubacteriales Family XIII. Incertae Sedis bacterium | reverse complement strand
GAGGTGAGGCGGCGCTTCTCCTGCCGCGCTTTCGGCCAGGGGTCGCTGAAATTCAGGAATATGCCGTTCAGCTCGCCCGGCGCGAACAGGTCTGTCATGTCCTCTATGTATTCGGCGCAGAGGCGCAGGTTTGGGGGCAACATAGGATTTTTCTCCACAGCGCCCGCGCCGTGCGCGTTCTCCGAACCGTCGCTGCACAGCCCCACCAACGCCATCGCTATCTCGTTCAGCTCTGTCGGCTTCGCGTCAGGCCCCGCGTACACCCTCTGCAACGCGCGGTACAGCACGCTCTGGTGTCCCTCAAAGCCTAGGTACAGAAACTCGGGGTGGCCGAGCGCGCTGTCCGAAATGAACCTGCCCTTGCCACATCCGATTTCAAGGAACAGCGGCCTGCCAGCGCCCGAAGCGGCAAATGCATCCTCTCCATCCGCGCCGCCCGCGCCAAAAACCTCGCGCCACCGCCCCCTGTTGGAAGCGGGCAGATACACAAGCGGTTCGCTGAACGCCTCTATTTTCTTTTCAATGTCTTTTATCTTTCTCTGCCGCATCTCGCCTCTGCCGCTTATGCTCCTGAGCATTCAGATGTTTTTCACCAGGGCGCTCCGACCCGTCACGCTTGTATTCAAATATATGCCTGCACCTGCCCAACGCTTTCATGAGCGGGATTCCGACGGCGTAGCACGCGACAGCCTCGCCCAGCGCGACGAAGCCCATGTCCGCCCACAGCGACGGCGGCACGCCGTAGAGGTAGTACAGCATCGCGCCTATCGCCGCGCCGTTCACGATAACCGGCGGAAGCGGCACGAGCCACGGGATTTTCCGCAGCGCGTACGACAGCAACGCGGCGACGAGCGTCGCGGAGCTGCCTATAATGAAGTCGAGCGGGTACGGGCTCATGACGGCGTTCGACACAAGACACCCGATGAAAAGCCCCGGCACGGCGGCAGGCGTGAAAAACGGAAGCACGGTCAATGCCTCCGACACCCGCACCTGTACAGGGCCGTAGCTGATGGGGGCCAGCACCATAGTAAGCGCGGCATACGCCGCCCCTATTACCGCCGCCTGCAACCAGAACAGCAATATATTCCTTTTGTTCCCAAATCTCTTTTCGCCAAAATCATTCATGCCTTTTCACCATTACCATTACCATTACCATGCCAATAACAAGCCCTCAAAGCAACACCCGTTCCGCGACTATCAGCCCTACGTAGCAGGCTGTCGCTATCGCCGCGCCCAGGTCGCGCCGCCCGTATGCCAGCGCGTTCAGCTTCGTCCTGCCCTCGCCGCCGCGGTAGCACCGCGCTTCCATGGCCATTGCCAGATCCTGCGCTATGCGGAACGCCCCGACGAACAGCGGGATGAGTATCGGTACGAGAGCCTTCGCGCGCCTGAATATGCTGCCCGTCTCGAAATCCGCGCCGCGCGCCTGCTGCGCTTTCATTATTTTGTCGGTTTCTTCGAGCAGCGTCGGTATGAACCGCAGCGCTATGGTCATCATCATTGCCAGCTCGTGCGTCGGCATACCGAACCGCTTCGCAGGCGAGAGCAGGCTCTCTATGCCGTCCGTCAGCTTCATCGGCTTCGTCGTGAGCGTGAGCAGCGACGAGCCGAGTATGAGCAGGATGAGCCGCAGCGCCATGAAGAACGCCGTATACAGCCCCTGTCGCGTCACGTGCAGCCAGCCCCATTCCCACAAAACGTCACCGCGCGTCATGAATATGTTCAGCGCGAATGTGAATAATATAATAATCATTATGGGTTTCAGGCCGCGCACGATGAAGCGGAACGGCACGCGGCTCGCGGCGATAACAGCGCCCATAGCCGCCACAACGATAATATACCCGTAGAAGTCCTCGATAATAAACAGCGACGCGATATAGACCAAGGTAACGACGAGCTTCAACCGTGGGTCGAGCTTGTGGATAATGCTGTATTCAGGGTAATACTGCCCTAGCGTGATGTCCCGTATCATGAAACACCCCCACGCGCCACAATCGCGTCCACCAGCCCGTCCATAGAAAGGATGCATCCCGCGCCGCCATCAGCACCGTGTGTACCGAAATCGCCGCCGTCAGCACCGTGTGTGCAGGAATCGCCGCCGTCAGCACCGTGTGCACCAAAATCGCCACCGTCACCACCATGTGTACCGAAATCGTCATTGCGGACTTGATCCGCAATCCACATCCCGGATTGTGGTTCGCTGGCCGCAACGACAGACCCTTGCATAGCGCCATCCTCCGCCGCAAGCCCCATGCCAAGCCCCAGCCGAGCCGCCATCTCCGTCGCGGGCGGCTGCCCCAGCCCCAGGCCCCGCAGGTAATCGCCGTCCGCGAACACCTCCGCCGGCGTGCCCGCCCTCGCGAGCTGGCCCGTGTCCATAACAAAAACGCGGTCGGACATCTCCGCGATATCCCCCATATTGTGCGATACCAGCATCACTATGCTTCCCGTCCTGCTGTGTACCGAGCGCACCATGTTCAGGATATCGCTGTGGGAGCGCGGGTCAAGCCCCGCCGTCGGCTCGTCGAGTATCAGCAC
>JAIRPC010000006.1 GCA_031257215.1 Eubacteriales Family XIII. Incertae Sedis bacterium | reverse complement strand
GCGTTTTGGCGCGTCCAATCCCTTGCTTGGCTGACCGACGGCTTCGACGGCGGCCCGGCAACGGGGGTTTTGTATCTGCGGCGTTGCCGCGCGGTTTCTTGCCGAAGCCCGCAAAGAGCGGAGCTGTTCGGCGGGGCCTGCGGTGGCGGGCGCAGGAAAGGAAGGAGCGTACGATGATAGACGGTGCAAAGAAATCGGAGATTATTGCCGAGTACAAGATGAAGGACGGCGACACGGGTTCGCCAGAGGTGCAGGTGGCGATACTGACCTACCGAATCAACGATTTGAACGAACATTTGAAGGTGCACAAGAAGGACCACCATTCAAGACGGGGGCTTCTGAAAATGGTAGGACAGCGCAGGAACCTGCTGAACTACCTGCGCGACAAGGATATCGAGCGTTACAGGACGCTGATTTCACGGCTAGGGCTCAGGAAATAACGGTAGTACGCAAAGACGGGGCTTGCGCCTCGCCTTTGTTTATTTGTGGAAACGGCGAGCGATGTAGGCGTTTCCACGCCTCGCCTGTCGAGTGCCGCTTTCGGCGGCTTTCGAAGATATAGGGCGCGGCGAACAGACGTAGACGTAGAGTGTAGAGAGAAAACGAGAAAGGTAATAGCACAATGAGATTTGAGGACTTTAAGATGTTCCGCACAGCGGTGGGCGGCAGGCTCATGCAGGCAGAGATAGGCAAGGTGGCGGAGCAGGCGAATGGCGCCGTGACGATCAGGTACGGCGACACGGTAGTGAACGTGACGGCATGTATGTCGAAGAGCCCGAGGGAGGGGATTGACTTCTTCCCGCTGAGCTGCGACTATGAGGAGAAGATGTACGCGGCGGGCAAGATCCCCGGCGGCTTCATCAAGAGGGAGGGGCGCCCATCCGAGAAAGCGACGCTGAGCGCGAGGCTGATGGACAGGCCGCTGCGCCCGCTGTTCCCGAAAGGGTTCAGGAACGACGTGCAGATCGTTGCGACGGTTCTCTGCGTTGACCCTGACTGCCCGCCCGAGATGGCGGCCATGGTCGGGTCGTCGATAGCGCTTTCGATATCGGACATCCCGTTTGACGGTCCAACGGCATCGGTTATCGTCGGACTGATAGGCGACAGGTTTATCGTCAACCCGACGCAGGCGGAGCGCGCGGAAACGCGTATGAGCCTCACGGTCAGCGGGACGCGCGAGGCCATCATGATGGTCGAGGCTGGCGCGCAGGAGGTGCCCGAGGAAAAGATGATCGACGCGATTTTCTTTGCGCATGACGAGATCAAGAAGATGATCGAGTTCATCGACGAGATAGTCGCGGAAGTTGGGAAAGAGAAAATGGAGATTCCTGATGTGACAGTTCCCGCTGTCATCGCGGAGCCCGTCCGCGCTTACGCGACGGACAAAATGCGCGAGGCGATCCACACCTTCGAGCGCTCCGAGCAGAGCGCCAAGATCGACGAGATATATTCGGGCGCGCAGGAGGAGTTCCTCGAAAGGTTCGAGGAGGAATACCCCGACGCGGCGAAGCAGATATCGTCCGTCGTCGAGGATGTCCTCGTCGAGGAGTTCCGCGGCATGATAATCAACGAACAGAAGCGCCCCGACGGTCGCGGCATGGACGAGGTAAGGCAGATCTGGTGCGAGACCGGCTTCCTGCCGCGCACGCACGGCAGCGCGCTGTTCAAGCGCGGCCAGACACAGGCTCTGTCCGTCGTAACGCTCGGCACTTTGTCCGAGGGGCAGACGGTGGACGGCATTGGCGACGAAACAGGCAAGCGCTATATGCACCAGTACAATTTCCCGCCTTATTCTGTCGGCGAAACCCGCCCGATGAGAAGCCCCGGCAGGCGCGAGATAGGGCATGGCGCCCTCGCGGAGCGCGCGCTGCTTCCCGTGCTGCCTGACGAGGTGGAGTTCCCCTACGCCATCAGGGTGGTGTCGGAGATACTCTCGTCGAACGGCTCATCGTCGCAGGCCTCCGTCTGCGGTTCTACTATGTCGCTCATGGACGCTGGCGTTCCCATCAAGGCGCCTGTTTCGGGCATAGCGATGGGTCTCGTCGAGGAATACAACGAGCAGACGGGCGAGAGCCGCATGGCGATACTGTCCGACATCCAGGGGCTTGAAGACCACTACGGCGATATGGATTTCAAGGTGGCCGGCACACGCGAGGGAGTTACCGCGCTCCAAATGGATATCAAGGTGCATGGGCTTTCGCGCGAGATTCTCGAAAAGGCCATCCGCCAGGCACGCGACGGCAGGCTTCATATCATGGACCAGATCGAGCAGGAAATCAAAGAGCCGCGTCCTGAGCTTTCAAAATACGCGCCGCGCATCATCACGATACAGATAGACGTGGACGACATCCGCACGGTCATAGGACCTGGCGGCAAGACCATCAACGGCATCGTCGAGCGCACGGGCGTGAAGATCGATATCGAGGACACGGGGCTTATCTATATTGCCGCGCCTGACATGGAAACGGCGGAGAAGGCTGTCGAGGAGATAGAAACTCTGTTGAAGGACGTCGAGGTAGGCGAGATTTACGAGGGCGAGGTCAAGCGCATCAAGGACGACTTCGGCGCGTTCATCGAGGTGCTGCCAGGCAAGGAAGGGCTGCTCCGCATAGGCCGCATGGAAAATTACCGCATCGACAAGATCGAGGACGTCATGAACATCGGCGACAAGGTGAAGGTCAAGGTAACGGAAATAGACGGACAGGGCCGCATCAACCTGAGCCGCAAGGAGCTGCTGGACAAGAAATAACCCTTGCCTGTGCGCGGGGTTGACGCGAATTCGATAATGTTGACAGAATAACAGTGCCGCCGCCTGGCATGGCGTGAAGCTCTGCCAGGCGGCACAAGGGGACGGATAAGTGATAGAAAAAAAGATACTCCCGAACGGCATCACCCTGATGTCGGAATATTTGCCTTATGTGCAGTCCGCCGCCGTCGGCGTTTGGGCGCTGGCGGGCGCGGTAGATGAGTCGGAATGGGACGAAGCTGGCGGCACAGGCGCGGGCCAGGGGGAGTCAGCGCCGGCGGCCTGCGGCGAGGCTCCGGCGGGCATATCACACCTGATCGAGCATATGCTTTTCAAGGGCACGGAGTCGCGCTCAGCCAAGGAGATAGCGGAGGAAGTGGACAGCATGGGCGGGCTCATCAACGCTTTCACGGGCAAGGAGGCCACCTGCTATTACATCAAAACGCTGTCTGAGCATCTGGGCGAGTCGATAGACCTGCTCGGCGATATGGTGCTTCATTCCTCTATCGACGAGGGCGAGCTGGCCAAGGAGAAGAATGTCGTATTTGAGGAGATGAACATGATAGAGGACAGCCCTGAGGATTTGGGGCATGATCTCCTCGATGAGGCCGTTTTCGCGGGCAGCCCGCTCGGCAACCGGATCATAGGGTACAAGGAGACGGTTGGCTCGGTCGGGCGCGCGGAGATTTTTGATTATACAGCAAAGCGCTATGCCGCGGGCAATATCGTAATATCCGTTGCGGGCAATTTTGACGAGGGCAAGCTCGCTACCCGCGTGGAGTCCGCGTTTGGCGAGGCAAGCGGCGGGCGCGGCAGCAGGGCCGCTCAGAGCTCACCGCATACGCCGACCTTCCTGTCGCGCGCGAAAGACATAGAGCAGAGCCATATATTCCTCGGGCGGCGCGGCGTGGGCCTGGAAGCTGACGACTATTACGCGTTCACGCTGTTTAACAGCATACTCGGCGGCAGCATGAGCTCCCGCCTGTTCCAGAAGATCAGGGAGGAGAAGGGTCTCGCGTACTCGGTCTACTCCATGAGCAATTCGTTCGTGGGCGACGGCGAATTCATGATTTACGCGGGCGTCGGAGATGGCAATGAGCGCGTTACTGTGGACGCCATACGCGAGGAGACAGAGCGGCTGGCGTCGGAGGGCGCGTCGGACGAGGAGCTTGCGAAGGTGAAAGAGCAGAGCAAGGGCGTGTATGTCTTCGGCCGCGAAAACATACAGACGCGCATGTTCTCGACAGGCAAGAACGAGCTGCTGATGGGGCGCGTGTACACGCCAGATGAGGTCATCGCGGGGATAGAGTCAGTAACGTCTGGCGACATATCGCGGATAGCGGCGCAGTGCGCCGACCTGGCGGGGTACAGCGCGGTGATCATCGGGAAGCGCGAGGTTGCCGCGGGGGATGTGGGGTTGTAGGCGGGGAGCATACGTTTCCGTATAGCCATTTTGGCTGGGACAGGAGGCTGCCCACAGTTGCTTGTTGCTATCCATGCTATAATATAATTATATGTAGCAAGGTAAAAGCGAATGGTTGGAAGCTGAATGGATAACTGTGCAATAAAAGTAAAAATAAGGGCGGAGCGGGGCGCGTTGCTTCCGTCTTATGAAACGGAAGGCTCGGCCGGGATGGATCTGCGCGCTCGCATTGACGAGCCTATCGTGCTGGGACCGATGGAGCGCGCACTCGTGCCTACGGGTCTGTTCATTGAGCTGCCGCCTGGTTATGAGGCGCAGGTGCGCTCCCGCAGCGGGCTGTCGGTCAGGAGCGGCATCGCCTGCGTGAACGGCGTTGGCACTGTCGATTCGGATTATCGCGGCGAGCTGATGGTGCCCATCGTAAATCTGTCGGACGAGGTGTTTGAGATAGGCGACGGCGACCGCGTTGCGCAGATGATCGTGGCTAGGTATGAGCGCGTCGAATGGGAGCGGGCGGATTGCCTTGGACGGACGGAGCGCGGCGCGGGCGGCTTCGGTCATACGGGTGTGAAGTGATCCGCGCAGCCCGCGCCTTTGTCATCCGTCTGCGGCATGCTGCAATGGCGCACGTAGCGGGGACGCACGGGCAAGGATATCGCCGATACAGGGAGAACTGCTATGCTGGTACGTACTGAATCTGAAAAGCGGGAATACGTGATGCTTTCGCCAGCGGCGGCGAAAGCGGCGGAGTCGCGCGGCAGGGCGCGGCGTGAGGAGCCGTGTCCGTACCGCACGGATTTTCAGCGCGACCGCGACCGTATCACGCATTCGAAAGCTCTGCGCCGCCTGATGGACAAGACGCAGGTGTTTATCGCGCCGGAGGGCGACCATTACCGTACGCGGCTCACGCATACGCTGGAAGTTTCGCAGATATCGCGCAGCATAGCCCGCGGGCTCATGCTGAACGAGGATCTCACCGAAGCGATCGCGCTTGGTCATGACCTCGGGCATACCCCGTTCGGGCACAGCGGCGAAAAATTTCTTGACGAAAGGCACAAGAGGGGGTTCAAGCACAACCACCAAAGCTTGCGGGTTGTGGATCTGCTCGAAATGCACGGCGCGGAGCACGGGATGAACCTGACCGCCGAGGTGCGCGACGGCATACTCGGCCACACGGGAAGCCATATGCCGCACACCTTGGAGGGG
>JAIRPC010000125.1 GCA_031257215.1 Eubacteriales Family XIII. Incertae Sedis bacterium | reverse complement strand
AGGATGACATTGCCGTTGCGGTCGAGCACCTCGGTGTACGCTATCGGCTCCACCCTGACGCCCTCGTTCGCGAACGCGGCGTATGCGGACGCCATCTCTATGGGTTTGGTGCCCTTCGTCATGCCGCCGAGCGCGAGCGCTGCGGGGCCGAGGTCGTTGGTGCTGCCTTTTTCAACGAGCGTCGTAATACCGAGCTTGTGCAGGAAATCCACGGATCTGTCAGCACCGATATTCATCTGCACCTTGACCGCGTTGACGTTCATGGACTGCTCCACGGATTTGCGGAAGGTGGTAGGCCCTCTGTAACCGCCGTACCAGTTCTTGGGCCAAACCTTGCCCTTGTATTTGTATTCCTCGTCAACTATGACGCTGAGCGGCGACCAGTATTCGCCGAACGATTTCTCGCCGTCCTCGATCTTCTCTTTCTCGGCACTCATCTGTATGGCGGGGCCGTATGTGCCTATGGGCTTCATGCAGGAGCCTGGCTGCCTCGGCTCCAACGCCCTGTTATAGTTCATCTCGCCCGTGACGCCCCTGCCGCCGACCATAGCGTAGACCCGCCCGGTCGAGCCGCTCATGATCACGGCCGCGCCCTGCGGCTGTATGACCTTCTGCTTCAACGAATAGCTCGACTTCGGTATGGCTATCTTCTTGCCCACCTTGATCATGTCCTTAGTGCCCTCGTCCACGAAGAAATTCGCGGACACCACACAGTTGCCGTCGCTGTCCGCCGTCTTGTAGTCCTGCGGTATATTTATCACTCCGCCGTTGATGATATACAGCTTGCCGTTATCGTCCTGCGTGTACATGTCCTTGAATTCTATGCTGACATCTGGCTTGCTGTCCACCGTCGTCTGGTAGATGTTCAGGCGGTACCCCTTATAGATGGTCAGGCTGCCGTCCGGGTTTATCTTCGCCTCGCCGTCGCGGAAGGTGAAATTGCCCTTCTTGCCGATAATATTCGAGTATTTGAACAGCACCAGCCCTCCTTTATCGTTCAGGATATTGCCGTTGTCGTCCTTTTTGATGTTTCTGATGCCCGGATAATTGTCGGGGTCGTTGATCTCGTCGATAGCGGCGCGTTGCATTTTTCTGTTAAAAGTGGTGTGGATTTGAAGCCCGTTGATATAGATGGCGTTCTTCGCCTCCTGCAAGTCCTTGTATTTGTCGCCGTATTCTTTCAGCAGGTTTTCCGCCACGTTGTTCAACGCCCAGTCCGCAAAGAACGCGGCATCCGCGTCGCCTACGATTTCGGATTCCGAGGGGTGCAGGTGGTCGCGCAGGTTGTCTTTCTCCACAATGGCGGCATCGTACTCGGACTTGGTTATCTTGCCCTGGTCCAGCATATTGTCCAAAACCAGCTTCAACCTGGGGATCACCGCGTCGTTGTAGAGATAGTCGTACATCTCTCCGTTCAAAAGCAGGTTCGGGTCGTCCTTCGCCACAGTGCCCTTGGCGCGGGTGGTTATCATGGCTAGGCCCGTAGGCGATTTGGGCAGGCTCGCAAGCGCGGCGCACTCGACCAAATCGAGATCCTCCACGTTCTTGTTGAAATAATTTTTGGAGGCTATGCCGACGCCAAGGCTATGGTAGCCTAGCGAGATGGTGTTCAGGTAGTCTGTAAGTATCTCATTCTTGGACAGGTTGTTTTCCAGCTGGACGGCGTAGTACGCCTCCTGTATCTTGCGCTTGTAGTCGTAGTCATACTGTTTGTCCGTTAGCCATATGTTTCGCGCCAGCTGCTGGGTTATCGTGCTCGTGGCACTCGCGCGCCCGCCGCCCGTCAGGCTTTCTTTCAATGCGCCGATAATGCGGACGAAATTGAACCCGTGGTGTGTTTCAAAGGTCTTGTCCTCTATCGCGATAAAGGCGTTTTTCAGGTTTTCAGGCAACTGTTCATACGCCACCATCTCCCGCTGCCCGTTTCCAAAATAGATGTTCTTTATCACCTTGCCGCTGCTGTCGTACATGGTGGACGAAACGCTCAGACTGGTTTCAATGGTCTTTGGATCCACTGGTTCGAGATCCTTTATCGCGCTGTACACATACAGCACGCCGCCAGCGATCAGAACCAGCACGAGGATGAACATAACAGTGATGATGCCCTTCAATACCGGATGCTTGCTGCGTTTGCGCGCGCCGCGGTGATCCTTGCCAAAACGCCCAGGCAGCCCCCGCCTGCCCTCAGGCGAGCGGCTGCGCCTTGTAGCCGTTTTGCTGCGGCGAGGGATACCGTCCTGGCGATAATCCTGATCCACCGATGCGGCGGGCTTGGCGCCGCGCCCTGCCGCGACGGATCTGCGCGGCGAGTCCGTAGCTGTCCTGGTGCCGCGCCGCCCACTGCGGCCGACACCTCGCTCCGCCGCGCTGCCAGCAGATGCCTTGCGGCCGCCGCGCCCCGACAAGCTGCCGCCTCGCATAGACCTGCCGCTGGCACTGCGACTCTGCGCCCTGCCTCCCTGGGCATTGCCGCCCGCACTGCGGCTCTGAGATCTTCCGCCCGAGCCGCGAGTGGAACTATCCTGTCTACCTATATCATTGAAACGATCAAAAAAATCGTCTATTCCGTCTTTGCCGCGTTTATAACGCCCGTCATCAGCCAAATCATTCGCTCCTATCTAGGTACTATAACTCAAATTACATTATATCAAATTAGAGTGCGGAAATAAACCAAACGGGTGCATTCGGCAGGTATTTACAGGTATTTTACAAGGAGCGAATGCTCACCGCGACTTGTAGAAGAAAAATACCATAGCAGCTCCGATAGCGCTTACTATGCCCAAAGAGTAAAACATAATCGTAAACCCGCCTGCTGCGGCATCGACAATCAGCCCTGACACTATTGGCCCCACCGTAATTCCGATACTGTATACGCTCTGAAATATCCCCATTGAAAAAATCTGTTGAGCGGATGAGAGCTCACGGCCTGCATTTGCAAACAAAAGCACATTAGGCACAGAAATCGCAGCGCCGCCAACCAATTGAAGGATAATTAGATATGTCGCGCCAGGGCAATGCGGAGACAGAACACAGTAAATGCCCAGCAAAACGAATGCACATATGAGCAACGCCCTCTCTGGAAGCTTGCGCCCTTTTAGGCGCCCGAACACAAGGGATATGAAAACCGAAGCCATCTGGCACACAAAAGCTATAAGCCCGACTTGCACCGATGTCGCTCCAAGCTTTTCAGAAGCAAACACACCGGTAAATCCCCAACTGCTTGAAAACATGGCCCACCAACCAATGGACATGATGATTGAGCACATCCAAAGATGTTTGTTTTTTATTGCGCCAACCCAAAGGCTCCAATCAAATTGTTTTTTATTTTCTTTTTTTTCAAATCTAGGCCTGAAAGGTGTAAGAACGATGAGTATAGCTCCTAGCGCCGCCGCAAGAGCACCAATATAAAACAATCCATTAATTCCGACTATATCATAAATGGCTGTGCCTAATATCTGTGACAGCGATATACCACCCATGTAACATGCCATGACGAGCCCCATACGCGAGTTTATAGTATCACCAGCGCATTCGAGCTGATATGACGTATATGATATCCATGTTGACGATGATACACCGGCGAGTGCTCTCATCATGAAAAAAGCTATCCATGAATGTGAAAACACCGGCAGCAAACAGGAAACAACCACGGCAAACAACCCACCTATAATGATGGGCTTATGGCTTGATACGAGACTCGCCCCTATGCTCAACGGTATGCGCAAAACCAGCTGTGTCACACCGTAAACACCGCCGATGGCGCCTATAACAGTAGCCGTTATGCCTATCCCGCTCATGAATGGGTTTAAAAACGGCATATAAATATACTGCGCAAACCAAAATAGCAGTATTGACACATAGAACAGGCTATTCCTTTTCGCACCAACTTTTCCTTCACCCATCATCATTGCACCATCCTAATCTTTATTCTGAAAACTCCAATCATAATATACAAATACGTGCTAGCAGCGACCAACCTCTAGTTGGATTCACCGCAATAACTGAGCGGTCGGCGGTCTAGACGATCAGCATGGCGTCCCCGTAGCTGAAAAAGCGGTAGCGTTCGCGCACCGCTTTTTCGTATGCGGCAAGGACGCGCTCCCTGCCCGCGAACGCGCTCACCAGCATGAGCAGCGTGGACTTCGGCAGGTGGAAATTCGTTATTATCGCGTCCGCGAGCTTGAATTCGTAGCCGGGGTAGATGAATATATCCGTATCGCCCTGCCCCGCGCTCACGCGGTATCCGCCGCCCTGCCCCGCATCTGGCGCAAAGCCGTTCCCGCAGACGCGCCCTTGCTCGCACGGCTTCGCCGCGCTTTCGAGCGTCCGCACGGATGTCGTGCCTACACAGATGACCCTGCGCCCCTCGGCCTTCGCGCGGTTGACCGCGTCCGCCGCCTGCGCGGGGATATGGTATTCCTCCGTGTGCATACGGTGTTCCTCGATATTCTCCGCCTTGACGGGCTTGAACGTGCCAAGCCCAACGTGCAGTGTCACGAAGACGGTTTCCGCGCCACGCGCCCTTATCCTGTCCAGAAGCCTGTCCGTGAAATGCAGCCCCGCCGTGGGCGCGGCCACCGAGCCCAGGTTCTTCGAGTACACCGTCTGGTAACGTTCGTCGTCGCTCTCGTCCGCCTCTCTGCGGATATAAGGAGGCAGGGGCGTGCGCCCGAGGCGTTCGACTGTCTCGCTGAACTCGCCTCTGCATTCGAAGCTCACGAGCCTGCCGCCGTCACCCGTGCTGCCCACCAGCTCGGCGCGAAGCTCGTCCGCGAACACGACAGTATCGCCTTCCCTCACCCTTTTGGACGGACGCACAAGGGCTTCCCAGATCTCGCCGCCGTGCGCTGGCGAACCCGCACTGGATGGCAAGCCCGCGCCAGCAATGGCGTTTGAGGAGGCCGCTTCCGAACGATCCCCCGCACCGGCCTTGCGGACGAGGAACACCTCTATGCGCGCCCCTGTGGACTGCTTCGTTCCGATAAGGCGCGCGTGTATGACCTTCGAGTCGTTCATGACCAGCACATCGCCCTCGCGGATGTGGCTCTCAATGTCAAAAAAATGCTCATGGGAAATTATTCCATTATCGCGCCCGAGAACGAGCAGGCGCGAGCCGTCGCGAACCTCGCTCGGGCGCTGCGCTATCAGCTCGTCTGGCAGGTCGTAGTCAAACAATGAGATATCCATCAAATCCCCCGCAGCGCCGCGCTCATTCGGCGCCATCCTCGCCGCCAAGTTCGCCATCGCCGCTTTCGCCGATAAAGGTCATCTGCCCGCCCGCATCTGGGGGCGGCGTCATGCCCAGGTGCAGCCACGCGTCGTGCGACGCCACGCGCCCCTGCTTCGTGCGGTGCAGGAAGCCAGCCTGCATGAGATACGGCTCGTACACGTCCTCTATGGTGACGCGCTCCTCGCCAATCGCGGCGGCTATGGTGTCTATTCCGACAGGCCCGCCGCCGAATTTCTCGATAATGAGGCGCAGGATGTCGCGGTCCAGCCCTTCCAGCCCCATCTTGTCTATTGCGAGCGAGGTCAGCGCGTCCTCCGTCACCGCCATGCTGATATGGCCGTCGCCCTTCACCTGGGCGAAGTCGCGGACGCGCTTCAAGAGCCTGTTCGCCACGCGCGGAGTGCCACGCGACCGCCCAGCCAGCTCCATGAGCGAGTCGGCGTCTATCTCCGTTCCGAGCAGCTTCGCGGAGCGGCGTATGATCTCTGCCAGCTCGGACGGGTTGTAGAGCTCGAATTTGCTGATGATGCCGAAGCGGTCGCGGAGCGGCGCGGAGAGGTTGCCCGCCCGCGTCGTCGCGCCGATGAGCGTGAATTTTTTCAGGTCTATCCTGTATGACCGCGCCGACGGACCCTTGCCGACTATCATGTCTATCTCGTAGTCCTCCATGGCCGAGTACAGTATCTCCTCCGCGCTCCTGTGCAGGCGGTGTATCTCGTCTATGAAAAGCACGTCGTTGTCGTTCAGGTTGGTCAGCAGCGCGGCGAGGTCGCCCGCGCGCTCTATCGCGGGGCCGGACGTGATCCGCAGGTCAACGCCAAGCTCGCTTGCGATAATGCCCGCGAGCGTGGTCTTGCCCAGTCCAGGCGGCCCGTAAAACAGCACATGGTCAAGCGCGTCGCCGCGCGAAACGGCGGCGTCGATAAAAATTTTCAGGTTGTCCGTCACGCTCCGCTGCCCTATGTACTCGGACAGCCGCTTGGGGCGCAGCGTGACATCCGCGCTCTCGATGTCAACGTCGATCCTGTTCGCGCTGACTATCCTCTCCGTATTCGGCGTGCTCACTATCCGTCCGCTTTCCTGCATTGTTGTTATTCCTTTATCGCTTTCGCCTGCCGTTCAGACTGCTCCTATTCGCGCGCTAGCCCATGCTCCGCAGCGCCAGCTTGACGTAGCCCTCCGCCGAAAGCTCGGCTTCGTCCACGCCCATCACCGCCGCACCCGCTTCCGAGCGCGTGTAGCCCAGGCTGAGCAGCACCTCTATGGCTTCCGCCCTCGGGTCGCCCGCCGCTGCCTTCAAATCCGCCGCGGACACCGACCTCGCCCCTCCTGGCGCTTTGCCTACCTTGTCGCTCAGTTCGAGGATGATGCGCTCCGCGGACTTCTTGCCCACGCCGTTCGCGCGCGTGAGCATGGTCGCGTCGCCAAAGGTGATGGCACGCGCCGCTTCGCTCGCTGGCATGGCCGAGAGAATGGCCATAGCCGCTTTCGCGCCGACACCGCTAACCGTGAGCAGTAGCCGAAACAGGTTCACCGACTCCCTGTCCGTGAAGCCGTACAGGCTCATCTCGTCCTCCTTGACGATCATGACCGTGAATATCTGGACCTCCTCGCCCTCTGCCGCGAGGAAAACAGGCGAGCTGTCGGGCATGAATACCTCATAGCCAACCCCGCCCGTGTCCACCACAACCGAGCTGTCCAGCTTATAAGCCAGTTTTCCGTGGATGTAGCTGATCA
>JAIRPC010000124.1 GCA_031257215.1 Eubacteriales Family XIII. Incertae Sedis bacterium | reverse complement strand
CGGACTACAGGTTGAGGGTTATGGTATAATTGTAACTGAGAGGGTCACCAAAGTAACTCTCACGTGTTCGAAGAATGGCAAATTGATTTGACCGAGGAGGTAACGCTGATGAAAAAATGGGCTCCGTTTATTGTGTGTTTCATTATTGGTGCCGTACTGTTTGGTCTATGCTTGATGGATCCGATCAGTCCGTGGAATATTTTGATGCTGATTGTGTGCGCGGCGATAGTTTCTGTGGTTGGAGGAACAATAATTTCAATAATTATCGCACTCCTGAAAAAAATAGGAAGCGACAACCAGCCAACGCCATAACAGAAAACTGCTCCAGGTAGAATACGACACGCCAGGGACGGTTCTGCCTGTGTTATTGCGACACGGCGAATCGTCCCCGATGTGTTCCATACCTGTCTAACCTTTTCGGAAACGCTCCCCCGGCGCGAAAATCCCCTTGACAACCCACGCCGCAAGCATATATAGTATCCCTTGAAGCATATTGGCCATGAAGGCCTTGGATAGATCAGTTATCGGTGTTTATGAAATGGATTGCGGCTGCGCTGCGGAGGCCTGCTGTGATGGCGGGCGGCCTGGTCTGGTCGCGGTTGCGATAGATTGCAAGCCTGGCTTGCAACGACAGAGAACGAAGAATACAGAAAACCATGAAGGTTCTTTTCGCTCAGAAGCGCGGAGTGTCGGTGTGGTTTTTTTTGTTGCTCTTGTTCGGGCATCAGCCCCGTGGAGCGACGGCGTTTTGGAGGAACGAGATTTATGAAAAAGAAAAATAATTTGCCTGCGGCTCTTGCCGCTATTGTATTGGCGCTGGCTATGGCTGTGTCGCTGGCGGCTTGCGCCCCCGCACAGCAGGACGGCGGCGGCAGCCAGGACAGCGCGGCAGGTCAACAGGGGAAATCGGCGGAGGACGGGATCAATATATTCGTCGGGGACACGATTTTTTCGTCCAGCCTTGACCCTGTGAAAGGCGCGATGAGCTACGGCTACCCGTTCACGAGCATTGCGCTTTTGAAGGTGAGCTCAGCTTCGGAATACGTAGGCGACGCGGCAACGGAATGGAGCGTGAGCAAGGACGCGCTGACTTACAGCTTCACGATTCGCGGCGGCGTGAAATTTAGCGACGGCTCTGCGCTGACAGCCGAGGATGTCGTGTTCACCTACGAAACGGTAAAGGCGAACCAGGCGGAGAACGGCGACGTTGACCTCACGAAGCTCGCGTCGGTGAAAGCGGAGGGCGCGGACAAGGTTGTGTTCACGCTGGCCGAGCCCTACTCCCCGTTCCTGGACGCCACCGCCATGCTCGGCATCGTCCCAAAGAGCGCATACGATTCGGACGCGTTCGACCGCAAGCCCATCGGCGCGGGGCCGTGGAAGATAGTGCAGTACGACCCGAACCAACAGATAATAGCCGAGCCAAACGAACACTATTACGAGGGCGCTCCGCAGATCCCGAAGATCACGTTCGTGATGATGGACCCGGACGCGGCGATTGCCGCCGCCAAGTCGGGGCAGCTCGACGTGGTAATGGTGGACCCGAATTTCGCGGGCGAGGAGATTGCGGGCATGCATATCGAAAAATTGCCCACAATGGACATCCGCATGATCAGCCTGCCCGTCGTGAAAGAACAGAAAGCCAAGGACGGCGAGGGCAATGATGTGAGCGTCGGCAACAATGCCACGGCGGACGCAGCGGTGCGCAAGGCCCTGTCCATAGGCATAGACCGCAAAAAAATTATACAGAACGCCTTCAACGGGATCGGTAAGCCCGCCATGAGCTTTACGGACAACCTCGTATGGGCGGAGGCCGAAACCGTGCGTGACAACCAGAAAGACGAAGCGAAGTCGATTCTCGAAAAGGCGGGATGGGTGGACAAGGACGGCGACGGCATACGCGAAAAGGACGGAGCGCCATGCTCGTTCCCCGTAATCGCGACGGACACCGGCCGCTACCAGCTTGCCGCCGCGACCGCCGAGGACGCGAAGGAGCTGGGGATCCAGATGGACGTGAAGAACGGCACCTGGGACGACGTTGACAAGGACAGGAGCGTGGGCGGCGTTGTCTGGGGTTGGGGGCAGTACAGCCCGACCGTTTTGAAATCGCTGTTCGACTCGAAGTCGTTCCTCGCCAGCGCGTTCGACAATGTTGTAGGTTACAGCAACAGCGAGGTGGACTCGCTGATAGCGAGCGCCATTTCGTCACCGTCGCGGGAGCAGGCCATTAGTTATTGGAAAGACGCACAGAAGCGCGCGAACGCGGACTATCCGTACCTGTACCTGGTGAATATAGAGCACTGTTATTTCGTCAGCGACGAGCTCGACATTTCCATCGGCACGCAGATCCCCCACCCGCACGGACACGGTTCGCCCGTCATATGCAACATGAAAGACTGGAAGCTGTCGGGGCAATAAATTGACGATTAACCGAATGCATATTTTCACAGTAACAATCAGGATGCTCATCCTGCTCATAGCGGTGAGCGCGCTGTCGTTCATCCTTATCGCAAAAGCGCCGATCGACCCGCTGACCGCGTATATCGGCACGGAGTCCACGCTCTCGCAGGAGGCCAAGGACGAGATCGCGGCGCACTGGGGGCTGAACGACTCGCTCCCACAGCGGTATTTCAAATGGGCGGGCAACGTCCTGCGGCTCGACCTCGGCGAGTCCATTACCTACAAGCGCCCCGTTGCGGAGGTCATCGGCGAGAGGTTCTCGCACTCCGTCATCCTAATGCTGCTCGCGTGGGCGCTGTCGGGCATCCTCGGTTTTTTGCTCGGCATGAAGTCAGGCTCGCTCCAAGGGCGCCTGCCCGACCGCGCCATCAAGACCTTCTGCCTGCTGCTGCAATCGACGCCCGTGTTCTGGATCGGGCTTTTGGTTCTGAGCCTGTTCGCGGTGAAACTCGGATGGTTCCCTATCGGGATGGAGGCGCCTATCGGCAAGCTGGCGGCGGACGTTACCGCGGGCGATAGGATCTACCACCTGATCCTGCCCGTGTTCACGCTCACCATTGTCGGGATGGGGAAAATAACTCTCTATACGCGGCGAAAATACATAGAAACCGCGGGCAGCGACTTCGTGCTTTTCGCGCGGGCGCGCGGCGAAACGAGCCGCCAGATGTTCACGCGCCACATCATGCGCAACATAGCGCTCCCCGCCGTGACCGTCCAGTTCGCCTCGTTCAGCGAGCTGTTCGGCGGCATGGCGTTGGCTGAAACGGTTTTCTCATACCCAGGGATCGGGACCGCCACGACCGCCGCCGCGCTGAACGGCGACGTGCCGCTCCTGCTCGGCACGGCGCTTATCGGCGCGCTGTTCGTGTTCGCGGGCAACCTGACGGCCAACATACTCTACGGCGTATTCGACCCGCGGCTGAAAGAGGGTGGCGACTATATATAATGTAGGCAAAAAAAATCACGCGCACGAAAAGACCGGCGCGGGAATCGCGAAATGCGCGAGGGCGAACACGGGCGCCAGGCTGCCCGCGCACGCCAGGCTCATGCCCGCCACGAACTCGCGGCGCGGGCTGTTGATCGTCATCTGCGCCTGCCTCGCGTACCTGCTGACGGTTTTTTTCTGTGGCATGTTCATGAACCCAGAGCTGTACGCCGTCAACTACGGCAACAAATTCATCGCCCCCGAATGGGGCCATCCTTTCGGGACGGATTTCATGGGGCGCGATATGTTTTTCAGGTGCGTCAAGGGCATGTCCAACAGCCTCGCGATAGGGCTCGCGGCGGCGGCGATAAGCTCCGTAATAGGGCTGGCACTCGGGATTTCCTCGGCGGTAATAGGCGGCAAATTTGATAAATTCATCCTTTGGTGCGTAGACTGCTGCATGGGGCTGCCGCACCTCGTTCTGCTCATCCTGATATCGTTCATGCTGGGGCGCGGCGAATTCGGCGTGCTCTGCGGCATTGCCCTGACGCATTGGCCCGAGCTGACGCGGGTGGTCCGCGCCGAGGTGGTGCAGCTGCGCACGTCGCAGTTCATACTCGCTTCGTACAAGATGGGCATGTCGAAATTCCAGGTCGCGAAAGCGCATGTCATCCCACACGTCCTGCCCGTCTACTTCGTGGGGCTGGTGCTGTTGTTCCCGCACGCCATCATGCACGAAGCGGCGATCACCTTCCTCGGCTTTGGGCTGTCCGCGGATATGCCCGCTATCGGCGTAATACTCTCGGAGGCAATGGCGCACCTGGCCACGGGCAAATGGTGGCTTGCGCTGTTCCCCGGCCTGATGCTCATGCTGGCCGTCGTGCTTTTTGAAGCGATTGGAGGCGGGCTGAACAAGCTCCTCAGCCCCGCCAGCGGCCATGAATGATAGGGGCGAATGAGGGAATAACATGAACTGTGAAAAAGTTACTGGACAAAAAACAGGAAAAACAATCACGCCGGTTTTGGACGTGCGCGGGCTTGGAATCTCGTTCGGCATGTACGCGGGCGGGCTCGCGAAATCCGAGCTGACGGTCATGCGCTCGGTCATGCTGAAAGCCTTCGCGGGGGAAATCCATGCCGTGGTCGGAGCCAGCGGCTCGGGCAAAAGCCTGCTAGCCCACGCCATCCTCGGCATACTGCCCGCGAACGCTAGGCGGTTCGGGGACATATTTTTCTGCGGCGAGGAATTGACGCGGGAATTGCAGGAGGAATACAGGGGGCGCAGGATAGCGCTCATCCCGCAGTCGGTGGGCTTCCTCGACCCGCTCATGCGCGTGGGGAAGCAGGTCGTAGGCACGCTCGGAACGCGCGAGGCGCAGCGGGCGGCGTTCGAGCGGTACGCGCTGCCGAGCGAGGCCGAAAGGATGTACCCGTTCCAGCTGTCGGGCGGCATGGCACGGAGGGTGATGGTGTCCACCGCGCTGATGGGGCGGCCGGAGCTTATCGTCGCGGACGAGCCGACACCCGGTCTGAGCGAGGAGCTGGCTGAGGAAACAATGCGGTGGTTCAGGGAGCTGGCAGACGGCGGCGCGTCGATACTCCTGATAACCCACGATTTGGAGCTGGCCATGAAGCACGCCGACCGCATCACCGTGTTCTACGCGGGCTACACCGTGGAGAGCGCGCCCGCGGCCGACTACGCGGCGGGGAAAAGCGCGCTGCGCCACCCGTACACCAAGGCGCTGATAGACGCGCTCCCGCAGAACGGCTTCAAGCCCATCCCAGGCACACAGCCATACGCGTGCCAGGCACCGGGCGGCTGCCCGTTCGCGGAGCGTTGCGGCCTGCGGACGGGCGAATGTGCGGAGGACGTAGGCATGCGCGAGCTGCGGGGAGGGGAAGTGAGGTGCGTCCATGCTGATTGAGGCAAGGGGCCAGGCTGGGCGCGTATGGCCGCGCTGGAACGCCTGCGCGCTGGCGGAAAGCGGGGTGCGCATATGAGAATAGAGGTGAGGGGCGTCAGCTTCCGTTACTCGCCCAAATCGCCGCTGATACTGGACGGCGCCAATTTGTCGGTAAGCGCAGGCGAGCGCGTCGCGCTGACAGGCCCGTCGGGGTGCGGCAAAAGCACGCTCGCAAAGCTCATGGCGGGATACCTGAAACCCACCGCGGGCGAAGTGCTGTGGGACGGCAGGCCGCTGCCGAAAAGCGGCTACATGCCCGTGCAGATGATATCGCAGCACCCCGAGCTAGCGGTCAACCCAAGGTGGAAAATGTCGCGCATACTGAACGAGTGCTGGACGCCAAGCCCCGAGCTCCTGCGGCGCATGGGGATCGAGAGCGAATGGCTGTCGCGCTGGCCCGCCGAGCTGTCAGGCGGCGAGCTGCAACGCTTCTGCATAGCGAGGGCCATAGGGCCAGGCACGCGCGTCCTCATCTGCGACGAGATCAGCGCCATGCTGGACGCAATAACCCAGGCGCAGATATGGGAGACCCTGCTGGACATCTCCAAAGAGCGAGGCATAGGCCTGCTCGCCATAACGCACAACACCCCGCTAGCGGAAAAGGTCTGCGACAGGGTGGTGGCGGTTTCGGCAGGCGGCGTACACGGTATATAATATATAGTAGAAACCACGCGAAACATAAATGATAATGGAATAACATGGACACAACAAACAAAACAATAACAATGGCGCACGGCAGCGGCGGGCGGGACTCGGCCTCGCTCATGCGGGATATTTTCGGCAGGCATTTCTCGAACGAAACGCTGAACCAGCTCGACGACGCGGCGGTGCTGGCGCGGCCCTCTGCGGATATCGCGGTCAGCACGGACTCATTCGTAGTAACCCCGTTGGAGTTCCCCGGCGGTGACATTGGCAAGCTCGCCGTTTGCGGCACGGTCAACGACATCCTCATGATGGGCGCGGTGCCGAAATACCTGACCTGCGGGTTCATCATAGACGAGGGGCTGGCGCTCTCCACCCTGGACCGCATCGCTGGCTCAATGGCGCGGGCGGCGGCGCAGGCGGGCGTTATGATAGTGGCGGGCGACACGAAGGTAGTGGAGCGTAGGGCGGCTGGCGCGGCCGAAAGCGGCGCGAATGGCGCGGGGCTGTTCATCAACACCTCGGGCATTGGCTTCCTGCGTGATGGGATGGCTTCGGCCCCCGCGGCGTCCGGAGCCGGGGCGGGCGATGCCGTAATAGTCAGCGGCAACCTAGGCGACCACCACGCCTGCATACTTTCGGCGCGGCTAGGCCTTTCGAACAGCATAAGGAGCGACTGCGCGGTGCTGGCGGACATAGCGGACGCGCTCTATGCGTCGGGGTCGGACGTTCATACCATGCGCGACATCACGCGCGGCGGGCTGGGCACGGTGCTGAATGAGATAGCGGCATCGTCGCGC
>JAIRPC010000010.1 GCA_031257215.1 Eubacteriales Family XIII. Incertae Sedis bacterium | reverse complement strand
TTTTCGCCCGCCGTCAGCTTGAACTTATTGCTCACGGAATCCGCCATCAGCGTTGCTATGGCGCTGTCCGCGGAGTCCGGCGTGCCGTCCGCGCCCACGAGCGACCAATGCCCATAATTCTTGTCGAAGCCGTAGTAGGGCGCGCCCTTCGTGCTGTATCCCTCCACGCCGATATCGCTCACCCATTTGTATTCACCCGTTTTGAGCCGGTACTCGTTGGCGTCGGCCCTCACCTCGGAGAGCGGGTAGATCGAAAGTATCTCTTTCAGCACCGTGCTCTTGCCCTTGGAGCCGACCGAGAGCTTCCCGCCCGCCACCGACATGGGTCGGTACTGACAGAATACCGCGTGGTTACCGACGCTCATGCTGCCGTTGATGAAATTCGTGCCAACGGGATATGTGGGGCTATGCGTGGAGCTCAGGACGTTCGACGAAGATGTAACATTGGACCAGTCGACGCTGATGCCATCGGAGTATACGCTGCTGTTGCCCTGCTGCGCGAGCCGCGCTTTCAGGTTGCTCACGGCGTCGGGGTAGTTGACGTCGCCGAACCTGCCGGTTATTTCATATTTCTCGTTCTCGTTCCCCTCTGCCTGCGCGCTGGAATAGATGGTCATCACCTTGTACGATATGTGTACGGGATAGTCGTAGGCCACGTTGAGGAGCAGGTTCTCCGTGGACTGCTTCACCATCTGCTCCGTATAGGGCGGCAGTGTCACGGTGGCTGACGACGAATGGTTCAGCGTCTTTCCCTGCCCCTGCGTGTTGCCGAGGGTATTGGCGGTCGAGTAGCTTTCGGAGTTTTTGAACTCCGTGCTGACCTCCGCCGAGAACTTCGTTCCGATAACAGGTATGTCCTGCCCCACAGACACCTTCGCGCCTATGGTTCGTTCGCTTGAAATACTATAATTTTTCGTGCTCTCCACCGAGCTTGACACGCTGATCGTATCGGAGCTTTCGAGCGTTTCGGTCCTCGACACGGACTGCGCGCTATCGTTGGTCAGAAGCGACATATAGGTATCGCCGCTGCCATCGGTCGTGAAGGAATAACCGCTGTTGCCCTCTCTGGCCGTCGGCGTCTGCCCCGCGGAGTTCAGGTAGCCGAGCTTGAAGTCGTAGAATATAGTCGAAAGATACACGTGGGTATTGATAGTATTGGCTATATTCGTATATGTGCGCCCCGGCAGATGCCCCATTTTTTCCATCGACGCTTGTATGCCGACCGACACTATGTAGGCTTCATCCAGATTTGCCACATACACCCTCTGCGTCTTGTAGAACACAGGCTGGTTGGTATTGTTGTCGAGCAGGCTCTGCGGAACGCTCGCCGTAGTAACGCCGTTGTTGTAGTCAACGGTGAGGTTCTTGATGCTCTCCGCCGCGGCCTTTACGCTGTCGGCCTGCGTGACCGCAACGCTGTTGTTGAAGGGCGCATAATAATATGTCCTCGGTTTCAGGTCGGAGGCGTTGTCTTTCAGAATACGAAGCGGGTCGGCATCCCCCCTGTATTTCGACATGGATACGGCTTTCGACAGGTTATGCCAATAACTTGCAAGGGGCCTGTCACTTCCATAGCTGTACGGGTAGCTCGGGAACGCGCCCGCGCCGGTGCGCTGCTCCGATTCAAGCGCCTTTTTGAACAGATCCGCCGAGCTCGCGGGGAGCGTCCTCGACCCCTTGCCGTATACGTCGTAATACCACGGGTCGCCCGAGCCTGTCGCGCCCTCGGCCTGCACCGCGTACGCGTCGCCGTAGGGCGTATACGCGTCGGCGGCGTATGCGGTGCCGCCATGCGGGAAAAGCGCCAATAGCATTGCCGCGGCGGTAACGATAGCGGCGGACTTGCCGCGCCATTTGGTTTTGTTCACTTGGTGGGTTGTGTTCATTTGCCTTACTCCTCTGTTATTTTTCCATTGTGTTTCCAACGAAAATAAGCCTACTCTTACTAAGAAGCATAGCATGAAACAAGCCTGTTCCCGCGTTGTGACAAAAAAGTCACAGCGTTACTGTGTGCTGAAGGTGTAGCCCCGCCCCTGTCTGTTTGTAATGGAAAAATTGTCGGTGTTTTCTTCGTTTAGCTTTCTTTTCAAACGCGATATATGCTGGCGCACCGCGCCTGTGTCGCTGTTCATCGCCATTCCCCAGACGCGCTCGTATATGGCTTCGCCCGTCAGCTCCACGCCCTCGTTCCGCACGAGCATGAGCAACACGGCGAACTCCTTCGGGGTCAGCTCCGCGTCGCGCCCGTCCACCAGCGCCTTGCCCTCTGCAACTAGGAGTTTTAGCGCGCCGCGCTCGACCGCCGTGGCCTCCGCCACCCTTTGGCGCGTCCGCTCGGTTTTTTGCAGCTGGCTCTGCACGACCGCCAGAAGCACGTCTCTGTCGTAGGGCTTGCGCATATAGTAATCGCCGCCGCTGCCCAGCCCGTCTATTTCGTCCCGCGGCTCTTTCTTGCCCGTCAGGAACAGTATGGGGGCGTCGCATACGGCGCGAAATTCCTCGCAGAGCGAAAAGCCGTCGCCGTCGGGCAGCATGACATCCAGTATGAACAAATCCGGACTGATATCCCGCATCAGCGCCCGCGCTTCGTCGGCGGCAAACGCAAGCCGCACCTCATAGCCCTTGCGCCCCAGGAAGCGGGCGTTCAGCCGCGCCAGCTCCCTGTCGTCCTCCACCATCAGGATAAGCGGCCTGCGTTCATCCATTATATGATTCCTCTGATGGAGCAGTGGGGCTGCGCTCGCCATTGCCGGATTCCTCAGATGGAGTAATGGGCTCGCGGTCGCTGGCCTCCGGCGCTTCCTTTAACGCGAATGTCACCCTCGTGCCGCGCCCCCTCTCGCTGTCTATCCGGATCTCGCCGCCGTGCGACATGACTATCTGGCGGCAGAGCGAAAGCCCTATGCCGTGGCGCCAGTAATCGCCTTTTGTCGATGGCGCGTAGCCTTTCATAACCGCTTCCGACAGCTCCTTATCCATGCCCTCGCCGCTGTCCTCTACGCTGACCGTCTGCACGCCGCCCGCCCGCGTCAGGCTGATTTTGATCTCGCCGTTCCGCGTGTGGCGCACGGCGTTCGATACCAGATTCGTAATTACCTGTTCTATCCGCGCGGCATCCGCGGTGATCGGCGGTAGGCCGTCGGGGAGCCGGCAGGACAGGCGGTTGTTGTTGTTATCGCCCTTTTCGAGCGCCGCGTCGCAGGCGCTTTTCAGAAGCGCGGCTAGGTCGATGCTGCCGAGCGAAAGCGGTAGGCGCCCCTGCTCGATAGCGACGGTGTCCATCAGATCCATGACGATGGCGTCGATCCTGATGGCACGCTGCTTCATTTTTTCCTGGTTGCTTATTATCTCGCCTGTGCTGACGGGCGTTTCGCCAAGTATGTCCACCGTGTCCTGGCAGCCCGCCACGATGAAGTCGAGCGGCGTCCTTATCTCGTGCGCGACGGCGGCGAGGAAGTCGGTTTTCATTCTGTCCACCCGTGTGAGCGCGGCGTTGCGCTCCGCCAGCTCGCCGTTCAGCTCGTCCACCTGCCTCTGCCTGGCGCGGTACATGCGGATATGCAACAAGACCACCGCCGTGAGCAGCCCGCTCGACGCTATTATTCCCATAATTATATCCGCGAGATAATCGGACTCGCTCTGAAACCACGCGACGGTCTGCGGATAGCGGTAGGCCAGAACGCAGCACGCCACATAAAGCGCGAGCTCGGCGGCAATCGCGGCGAGCCGCTCCCTTTTTTCAAGCATTATGGCTGTGTAGATAATCGAGAACACGAAAAAGCAGGGCATGCCGCTCCGATAACCGCCCGCGGTGAAGAACATGGCTGGGAAAGCGAGCATGAAAACGGCGGCGATAACAATCCACGAACCGGCATGGTAGCTCAGGCGCTTCTTCATGGTAAGGCGCAACAGGAGGAACGCAAGCGCGGATGCCGCGAGGTTCATGGCGATATTCGGAAAATCCACTCCATTCAGAATCGAAACGACGGCCACGATAACCCCCGCCGCCACGCCCGCGAACCCGAGCAGATTGAACGACTGCACGCGCAGATCAAGGCCGGTGCCAAAGTATCGGGCTATAAGCTTGGCTATCGCGCTGCTCAAAATGACAACCTTTCGCGCGTGGGGGGATAAATAACCTTTGTGTAAGAGCCGAAATGTTTTTCGCAGTGCTAGGCGCGTGAGCGATTGGGAACAGCAACGACGCAATGCGGAAAACAGGCGGCTCTTAAGCGCCGCAGAGGTTTCTCAGCTCACCCCACCGCCTATCCACGCCGTCCTGTATCTGCTCTATCAGGTGTTCGTTGCCCGGCTTGAACAGGTGCTTGAAGCGGCCTTGCATTTTCAGGTAGTCCTCTACGGGGAGCTTTTTCTTCGGCTCGTAGTTCAGCACCCATTCGCCGTCTATTACTTCGAACAGCGGCCAGACGCAGCTGTCCACGGCGGCCTTGCAGATGTCCATCAGCTCCGACTCCTCGTAGCGCCAGCCGCGCGGGCAGGGGGCGAGCACGTTCAGGAACGCGGGGCCCTCCGTGTATATCGCGGCCTCCGATTTGTGGTGTATGTCCTTGAAATTGCTCAGATAGGTGGTCTGCGCCACGTAGGGGATGTGGTGCGCCGCCATTATTTGGGTCAAGTCCTTCTTGTATTGGAGCTTTCCGTCAGATTTGGAACCAACTGCCGTGGTGGTCGTGTCCGCGTAGAGCGGCGTCGAGGACGAGCGCTGTATGCCCGTGTTCATATAGGCTTCGTTGTCGTAGCAGACGTAAACCATGTCCGTGCCGCGCTCCATCGCGCCCGACAG
>JAIRPC010000146.1 GCA_031257215.1 Eubacteriales Family XIII. Incertae Sedis bacterium | reverse complement strand
GGGGGGTGCCGCCCACGAGCTGTGACCTGTCATGGAGCCTCAGCCCCAGGCTTTCAGGGTTAAGCTCGAAAGAGCGTATGAAGCCGTCCCTCACCTCGCACACGGTGGTGGGTGCGGACACGGAGATCTCGTCAAGGCCGTCCGTGCCATGAACCACAAAGGCGTGGCGCACGCCAAGCCCGACCAACACCTTTGCCATAGGCTCTACCAGCTCGTCCTCATATACGCCGAGCAGCTCGCGTCCTGCACCGGCCGGGTTGACCAGCGGGCCGAGGATATTGAACATGGTTCTGATGCCCAGCTCGCGGCGCACGGGCGCGACATATTTCATGGCTATATGGTAGTTCTGCGCGAACAGAAAGCACAGCCCTATCTCTTTCAGCATGGCGAGGTTTTTTTCGGGCGTCATGTCTATATTGACGCCGAGCGCTTCGAGCACGTCGGCCGCGCCGCACCTGCTGGTCGCCGCCCTGTTGCCGTGCTTTGCCACGGGTATGCCCGACGCGGAGATCACGATAGCGGCGGTGGTGGATATGTTGAACGAATTTGACATATCACCTCCCGTACCGACTATTTCAAGCACATCCATATCGTGAAGCAGCCTGACGCAATGCTTCCTCATGCCCTCGGCCGAACCAATTATCTCTTCTATCGTTTCGCCCTTGGCGCTCATCGCGGCGAGGTACGCCGCCATCTGTATGTCCGATGCCTTTCCGCTCATTATTTCGTCCATAACGGCTTCCGCATCCGCGCGGCTGAGGTTTTTCTTGACAGCCGCTGATTTTATCGCATCTACGATCATTGTTCCCACCTCCATATTTCAAGCGACGCTTCCGAGAAAATTCCGCATGATGCATGCCCCGTCGGGAGTCAGCACCGATTCGGGGTGGAACTGCACGCCGTACAGCTTCAAGTCGCGGTGCGCTATGCCCATTATTTCACCGTCGTCCGCGCGCGCGGTCACGGCGATAGCGTCGGGCAGGGTTTCCTCTATGACCGCCAGCGAATGGTAGCGCCCCACGGTGATATTCGGAGGCATGCCCCTGAACAGCGCGGCCCTGTTGTCGAGGGCGACCGTGGACGATTTGCCGTGCATGAGCTCCTTTGCGTACGAAACGCGCGCGCCGAGCGACGCGCAGATGGCCTGGTGCCCTAGGCATACGCCCAGCACGGGGATGCGCCCGCCCGCCCACACGGCTATGTCCATGCACACGCCCGCGTTTTCGGGGCGCCCAGGGCCGGGCGACATCACGATATGCGTCGGGGACAAATTTATTATACCCCTCGCGGATGTCTCGTCGTTGCGCAGCACGCGGATGTCGGGTGCTTTTCCCGTTAACTCCATATAGGCTTCGCCAATCTGTTGGTATAAATTATATGAAAAACTGTCATAATTATCTATTAACGCAATCATCTGTCCTGCCCCCTTTCCAATGCCTCAATAACGGAGCCGAGCTTGCGCCCGCACTCCTCGTACTCGCGCTCAGGGTCGCTGTCCGCCACTATCCCCGCGCCCGACCGTATATAGACCTTGCCCGATTTCTTATACGCGATACGTATCGCAATGCAGGTGTCCATATCGCCAGTGAAAGCGATATAGCCGACCGCGCCGCCATAGATGCCCCTGCGCTCGCCTTCCAGCTCGCTGATGATCTGGCACGCCCTGATCTTCGGCGCGCCGGATAATGTCCCCGCGGGAAGCAGGGAGGCTATGGCGCATACCGCGTCCATGCTGCTGCGCATTTCGCCGCTCACGGTAGAGCCGATATGCATGACATGTGAAAAGCGCTCTATTGAAAGATAATTGTCCACGCGTACGCTTCCGAAGCGGCTGATGCGACCGATATCGTTGCGCCCGAGATCCACGAGCATATTATGTTCGGCCAGCTCCTTTTCGTCCGCGAGCAGCTCGCGTTCCAGAGCCGCATCCTCATCAGGCGTCTTGCCGCGCCCGCGCGTCCCCGCCAGGGGGAAGGTGCTGACCCTGCCGTCGCGCAGCTTTACGAGCGTCTCGGGCGCCGACCCCGCTATCTCAACGTCGTCGCTGCTGAAATAGAACATATAAGGCGAAGGGTTCGTCTCGCGCATGACGCGGTATGTGTCGAACAGGCTGCCCTCCGCGTCGCATTCAAGGCGGTTGGAAAGCACCACCTGAAATATGTCGCCCTCATGTATGTATTTTTTCGCGCGGCGCACCATGTCGCAATAAAGCCCCTTGCCGAACAGAGGCCGCCACTCCGAAGACAGGCGCAGCTTTTTCGGCTTTGCGGGAGCGCCGCCGCTGATGATCTCGCCCATATGCGCTATCTCGCCCAGCGCCCTGTTATAGTTCTCGTCAAAAGCGTCGGTCTTTATATTCACGATAAGGTAGATGACCTTTTCCAAACGGTCAAAGGCGATCAGCTTGTCAAACAGCATCAGGTCCACGTCGCGGAAAGCCGCGTGGTCGGTGGCGGGAAATTTTATCGACGGCTCGCTGTATTTGATATAGTCATATGAGAAATAACCGACCAACCCTCCTGTGAACGGGGGCAGGCCCGGAATGCGGGGGGACAGATTGTCGGCGAGCACCTTGCGTATATGCACGCCCGGGTCATCGACTTCAAGCTCGATTTCCGCGCCACCCCTTATCACCAGTGAGCCGTCCTTGCAGGTCAGTTCCAGCTTCGGGTCGTAGCCGATAAAGGTGTAGCGCCCCGTGTCGCTTTCGTCCTCCATGCTCTCCAAAATGAAGCACTGCTTGCTGAGCCGCTTCAATTTCAAGAAGCAATCGCCAGGCTCGTTCTCGCCCATAGGGATCAGCCCAGCGACAGGCACTCTCTGGAAGCCGTCGGCATACGCCAGCGCGTCCACTCTTTCAGGAATAATATTCACATTGCCTCCTCTCCGCCGCGTATCGCGGCAATAACTCCTGACTCGGCAACAAAAAAAACTCTTGTCCGCCGGTCAACTGCTGTTGCCGGGACAAGAGCGATATCACTCCTGCGGTGCCACCCCGCTTGCCGCTTTCGCGGCCTCTCTTTCCGCAACGCCCCTTTCGGTTTGATCGCGGCCTCCCTGGATAACGGGTGGAGCTCCCGTCAGTTGCTACTCGAACGCGCTGCCAACC
Source organism: Eubacteriales Family XIII. Incertae Sedis bacterium (assembly GCA_031257215.1). Classification (GTDB taxonomy): domain Bacteria; phylum Bacillota; class Clostridia; order Peptostreptococcales; family Anaerovoracaceae; genus JAIRPC01. Next base: position 127 of record JAIRPC010000146.1, on the reverse strand, counting down.
CCGCGTTCTTTCGTCTGCCCTCATAAGTCCATTCGCCCCGCTCCCTCATGCCGCAATCCCACCGCCTGCGACTCTCTGAAAATCGGTACCCCGAAGCTACTACTCTTAATCATAGGTTTGTCATATT
>JAIRPC010000142.1 GCA_031257215.1 Eubacteriales Family XIII. Incertae Sedis bacterium | reverse complement strand
CTTCGAGGAGGTAGTTCGACCCTTTCGCGTAGAACGCGCCCGCCGTGGTGCTCGCTATGCCGGGCGGCGTGACCCACCTGTCCTCGGTCGTCCAGCCAGTGAACGTGTAGCCCGTCTTGACGAGGGGGTTCGGCGTGGACGGCAGCTGTTTTGTGGTTAGCGCCCTGACGTGCGTCATGGCGGCGGGGGTCGATCCCGTCGTGCCCGCAGCGTTGCCGTGGTATATCATGTCATAGTACGTGCTGACCGAAACGTGGTCGTCGGCATCGCCTATCTCGTAGTACCAGTCGCCGCTCGTCGGGTTCGCGTTCAGCAGGCTCGCGTCTATCTGCACGTGCGCCTTGTCGCCCGCGAGCGGCTCGCTCGTCGTGTCGTAGGTGAAGCCGAAACTCAGCGTCCCATCGTTCGGGTGGCCCGACCTGACTATCAGCACGGGCAGGTTCGTCGCGGAGTCCGTAGTGACCGTATAGTTCGAGATCCCGCTCAGAGCCGCGTCGGACACCGTGAACGTCCCCGGCACGCTCGCCCTCATATATATGGGCGTGCTTGCGGGCACCGCCCCCGTGCGCCCGTCCATGAAGCTCCCCTCGCCCAGCGCCTTGTTCGCGTTGAAGCCGCTGGTAGGCCCGTCGTAGAGGCCTGGGCGCGGGATGCTCGCGTTGGACACTGTCACCCAGTATGGCACGGCAGTGCCGCGCGGGCTGTCGGCCGGCACAGTGCCAACCGCCGCCAGCGTCGTGGTCCACGCGATGCCGCCGCCGCCCCAGGTCAGCGGCAGCTCCCACCAGTCGCTGAATATGCCCTGGCAGCCCGCGAATGTGTTGTGGTCGGGGAATGGCGGCGTTATCAACCCGTTGATGATGTCCTTGGCCTTGATGTTCTGCAAGGGCGTGTTCGGATCCATGCCGTTGAATACGTTGACCAAATTATTCACCCTGACCCAGTTGTATCTGGCATATGCGGCAACCTTGCCTGTGTCGGGGTTCACCTCGCCGGCCGTGCCTGGCGGGTTCCGCGGCGGGTTCGTCTGGCCGCCTAATGTGCTGGGCGAGCCTGTGTTGTAGAAGTTCGGGTATGCGGTAAAAGTCGCGGGTAAACGGAAAGCCGCGTCCAGCTGGAAGTTCGGGCCTCCCGCGCCTGTGAACATGTTGTTCATGAAGCTGTTGCCTACGATTCTTGCGTTCTGCGGCATCGTGAACACGCCGTTCTTGCTGATAGAGTGCAGGCCGTTGCAGCCCTTGAACATCTCTAGCGCAAAATATGTATAGTCGCCATTGTAGGTATAGACTGCAAGCGTTGTTATCCCCTGCGGGAAGGTGAAGCCGTCGCTCACGTATTCCATCGATGTGCAGCCCTCAAACATCGAAGCCGCAAATTTATATCCTGTGGTGCCAGCCATCGCCTGCGGCAGGTTGAAAGCGTCGCCCACATTCACGAGGCTCGTACAGCCCTTGAACATCTGATACGCGAACTGGTATCCCACGTTTCCTGTAATGCCTTGCGGCATTGTGAATGAATCGCCTATATTTTCAAGAGCGGTACAGCCCAGGAACATGGACTCGCAGAAGCTCACTCCCACCGACGTACAGCCCTGCGGCAGGTTAAATGCCGCGTTCATATTCACAAGCGATGTGCAGCCATTGAACATCTGATAGGCGAAAGAGTCGCCAACCGCGCCAGCGATGCTCTGCGGGAATGTGAATGTGGAGTTAACGCCCCTTAGCGATGTACAGCCCTGGAACATCGACTGCGCAAAATTGGCTCTACTGTTCGCGATCCCCTGCGGCATTCCGAAGCCCGCATTCATCTGCTCAAGATCGGAGCAACCCAGGAACATCTGCCGACAGAATCCGTTGCCAATGGTGACCATGTTCACAGGCAGGTTAAAATTGCCGGCGTTATTTACCCTAGTTAAAGCGGCGCAGGCATTGAACATGCTGTATGCGAAATTGGTGCCTGTGGATGTCTGGCTAGAAGGCATGTTGAAAACATTGCCCACGCTCGCCATCAGTATACAGCCCGAGAACATCTCCTGGGCGAAAGAATCGCCAGCCGAGGCGAGGCGCGCGGGCATTGTAAAGACGTCGTTGACTTTCAACAGCGAGGTGCAGCCTTTGAACATTCCAATCGCGAAGCTGTTCACGCAGGTGGCTGACGATGACGGTTGGGGAAGGTTGAAACTGGCGTTCATCTGCGTTAGCGATGTACAGCTGGCAAACATCTCCTTGGCAAACTCCGTATTGAAGTTCGTTATGCCCGCGGGGAAAGTGAACACAGGGCTGACGCCATTGAGGTTGGGGCAGGCCGCGAACATCCTTGCCGCGAAGTCATTGCCCACCGCACCCGCGATGCCTGACGGGAAAGTGAACGTGCTGTGGACATTCTCCAAGCTGTCACATGATTCGAACATGCTCATGCAGTAGTTCGCGCCACTGGCAGCAGTCTGGTTCGTGGGCAGCCTGAACGCGGCGGTCATAGCAACGAGCGAATCACAGTTATAGAACATGCCCTGGGCAAAACCGCTCCCCGTGTTAGCGATGCCTGCCGGGAACACGAAGCCCGAATTGACTTGCGTGAGCGCGGCGCAGTCGCGGAACATCTGGTAACAAAAATTGTTGCCTACAGTGCCAGTAACAGAGGCAGGCAGCTGGAACTGGTCGTTCAGCTTTTCGAGCAATGAGCAGTTATTGAACATGTCCTGGAACACGGAATTTTTCGCGGCTGTTGCGTTGACAGGCAGTTTGAAGCCCGCATTCATAACCGTGAGCGCGTCGCAGTTGTAGAACATCTCCTGCGCAAAACCGTCGTTCAGCGTGATAATATTCTCAGGGAATACGAATGAACTCCCCGCACCGGTGAGCGCGATGCAGTCGCGAAACATCCGATAACAGAAACTGGCGCCTACCGCCGTGATGGCCGGCGGCAGCTGGAAGCTGCCGTCAAACTCTGGCTGTATCAGCGCGTCGCAGCCCATAAACATGCCTGCACAAAAATTGCTGCCAACGGAACCCATGTTTTGCGGCAAGGCGAACACCGCCGAGCTTGCGTTCTGGAAAGCGTTCACATATGTCATGGTGTCGCAGTTGTAGAACATGGTGCCCGCGAAGTTGTCGCCAGCCTGAGTGATGTATTGCGAAAATTTGAATCTGCCGTAGTCCGATGGACCGTAGAGCTTCTGGCAGTTATAGAACATGCTCGCCGCATAGTTGTCGCCCACATTGCCGGCCGTCGACACAGGCAGCGTGAAGGATGGGCTCACCGCGACAAGGTTGACGCAGTCACGGAACATCTCGAAGCAAAACTTGCTGCCGACGCTGTTAATGCTTGCTGGCAATAAGAAGCCGCTTTTGAGGTTCGCCATGTTGCTGCATCCCCTGAACATACCATCGCAAAAACTTGTGCCGCAGGCCTCGATAGAGCTAGGCAAGGTGATGGGCCCGCCCGCGCTTCCATTGGGGTGCACCATCGCTCTGCAGTTGTAGAACATGTTGGCGGCATAATAGTTGCCAACCGTTTTCAGATCCGTTCCCGCTGTTGCAAGGCTAAATCCGGCACCCACGTATTGTAGCGACGTGCAGGATTGGAACATGCCTATGCCGAAGTTGTTGCCAAGCGAGCCTGTGACCGTGCCGGCGTTGGTGCTTGCCAGATGCTCCGGGAATTTGAATACGTCCGAAACGCTGGTGAGGCTGCCCAGCTCAGAAAACATGTAGGCACAGAAATTGTCCCCCGCAGAGGTAAGGTTCGGAGGCAGATTGAAGCTTGCGGGCATGCTGGTGAGGCGCAACGTTGGGACTACGGATTGGTTAAAATCCAAGTTTCTCCCCGCGAAAGCGTATCTGCAAAAATTGTTTCCCACGCTGGTAAGCAACGGCGGCAGGGTGAAGCCGTCGGGGAACGAAATCACGCCAGTTGTCCCAAATATGCCTAGCGCAAAGTCATCCGGAACGGTAGTGAGATTTTGTGGCAGGTTGAAGCCTGCGGGCATGGCACCCAGCTTAAATGTCAAGAAAAACATATTTTTGCAAAAACTGTTTCCAACCGAGGTGAGGTTTTGCGGCAAGTTGAAACCGCTGGGCATAGTGACAAGATTGGTGTCGCCAAGGAACATTTCAAGACAGAATTCATCGCCCACGCTGACAAGTGCCGCCGGGAAACTGAAACCCGCAGGCAAGGCGCTAAGGGCGCCGCAGTTGTAGAACATCCTTCTGGCAAAACCATTTCCAGCATGTTGGATGCCCTGCGGCATAGTAAATCCGACCTGTGGTGCAGACAACCTGCTGCACTTATAGAACATACTTTCACAAAAATTGTTGCCCACCTGAGTCAAGGCGCTGCCAGGCAGTTTGAAACCTGGCATCCCCGTCAGCGCAGCACATTCAACAAACATAGTGACGGCAAAATTATCGCCTGCCGTAACCAGATTTTGCGGAAATTCCATATTGTCGGGCAGAGTGCCTAGGGCTGTGCAGCTGTCAAACATATTCGCGGCGAAAGAAATGCCTGCCTGCGTGATTCCCTGTGGGAAAGTAAAGCCTGCGGTCAGTGTCGTAAGCCCCGAGCAGTTCTTAAACATCTGGACGCAGAAGCTGTTCCCCGCAGTCTGCAATGATTGTGGCAGGTTAAAGCCAGTAGGCAGGCTAGTCATCGACCTACATGCATTGAACATCTGGATGGCGAAGTTGTCGCCAGTCTGCGTCATGTTCTGCGGGAAAGTGAAGCCGGGAAACGTTGATATCGGACAACCACTGAACATCGCGCCGGCAAAGTTGTTGCCTGATGTAATCATAGCCTGCGGCAGCTTGAATCCGTCAGGCAGCGACACCAGCTTGCTGCAGCCCGCAAACATCGCGTTGGCGAAGTTGTCGCCTGTGGCGACGGTGTTTTGTGGCATGTTGAAGTCGTTCGAGAATTCTGCAAGATTCTGGCAGCCATAGAAAGTCTGGTACCATTCCATGTCTAGTGTTGCGGATGTGTCTATCTCTGCCTGGGTGCGTGTCATCTTCAACGTGAGCGGCGACATCACGCCAACCAAAAGGTTTTTGTTCGCCGCGGCATTCGCGCCAGATCCGTTGCTCATGAAGCCGAAAGCCTTCATCCAGCCTGTGGCTGCTGGGTCGGTAGGCTCTATGGTGATGGTATAGCTGCCCGCCGCCGCATAGGTGTGCGGGACACCGCCGCTAGTGTCGGCGCTAGCGCCCTGGCACTGCTCCGCCGCAGCGCTATCGCCCCAATCAATGGTCCAGTCATAGGCGTTGCTGGCGTTCCCCACCTTCCCTGATGTGGGAATGCGGAAAATCTGGTTGGCGGCCGTGGTAGTGACTTTCAGCCTCAAGAACTCCGTGCCCGCCGCGGGGGAAGTGCCGCGTTTTTTTACGGCGGAGGAAGTGATGGGATCGTCAACTGCGGCGTCGGAAGCTGACGACACGGCAATTGCGGCATCGGAAGCTGACGACTCATCAATTGCGGAGCCGGAAGCTGACGACTCATCAATTGCGGAGTCGGAAGCTGACGACTCATCAATTGCGGAGTCGGAAGTCATCCCACTATCGTCATTGCGGACTTGATCCGCAATCCCGTCGATAGAAGCAACCGCGGATCCGGAAGTGACTGCCGCCAATAGATTGCGGCTCGTGGGCAACGCCGCCATTGGTGTTGTACTGACTTCACCCTCGGAGGGGGCGCTGCCCCCTTCCGACGGGTCGCTTTGCGACCCTGCCTCCCCCGACGGGGAAGGATTTGATGGGCTGTCCGTTGCCGTTGCCGCGGCATCGGCTTCCGCCAGGGGTGTTTTTGCTTCTGTTATTTCGCTTGCCGCTTTGGCGATTTCTGTGTGGTTTTCCCCTGATGCCATGGGCACGGTGCATACCACCATTATCCCTATCAGCAGCGCCACCAGGCTCCGCTTTGCCAAATACTTTCTGCCGTCTGAATGCTCCCTCAAATTCTTCATATCCCTACCTCTTAACAATTTCCCTTTAACTACCCGCCCTGCCCCGACACGCGGGAGCATGGCACAAAGCAAACGCCAGGAAACCAGCGCTTGCTTGCCTCAATCTTTTCAATTTTACCATATTTTCTTTTCGCGCAACACACACCAAAACGCAGTTTTGGAAATCGCGCAAATATGATTTGTAATAAGCCACGCCATTGTGATATGATTTTGGGTAGCCATGGGCAGGGCTGTTTGGGCCTTTGGCCGCCGCGGAAACAACGATAGGTTGTTTCCAAACAGAATGGAGGGAAGCATGAGCAGGCTTTTGATAGTGGACGACGAACAGAAAATACGCGAGGTCATACGCGAGTACGCGGAGTTCAACGGCTTCGAGGTGTCCGAGGCCGAGGACGGCATGGACGCGGTGGAGATATGCAGGGAGGAGGATTTCGACATCATCGTGATGGACGTGATGATGCCGAAGCTCGACGGTTTCTCTGCGGTGAAGGCCATACGGGAATTTAAGGACATCCCGGTGATAATGCTGTCGGCGAGGGGAGAGGAGTACGACAAACTGTTTGGCTTTGAGATAGGGGCGGACGACTACATGGTCAAGCCGTTTAGCCCGAAGGAGCTGATGGCGCGGGTCGGCGTTATCCTCGCGCGGCGCGCGCCGGCCGAGGACGCGGGGACGCGGCTCATTTTCGACGGGCTTGAAATAGACATACCCGCGCGGTCGGTGCATGTGGACGGGGCGGCGGTGGAGCTGACCCCGAAGGAATACGAGCTGTTGTTCTACCTCGCGCAGAACAAGGGCATAGCGCTTTCGCGGGACAAGCTCTTGCAGGACATCTGGGGCTACGACTATTTCGGCGACGACCGCACGATAGACACCCATATAAAAAACCTGCGCAACAACCTCGGGCCGTACCGCGACAAGATCACCACCCTCAGGGGCGTCGGCTACAAATTTGAAGCCTGAAAGGCGCGGCCGGATCGGCATAGGACAAAGCAGTGAGCATAGACCCGAAAAGCCTTAAATTCAAGCTATGGACATATTTCCTCCTGTTCGCGGGGATCGTGCTTGCCATCCTCTGGTGCCTGCAGGTTATTTTCATCAACAATTATTATCAGGACATGAAGATCCGCGAGACGGAGAACGCGGCACAGAATATCCAGACGCTTTACGAAACGGGGGAGTTTTCGGAGATACGCGGGCAGCTACGCGAGATATACCAAACGAACGATATGTATATCGAAATCCAGACCGAGAACGGGATACCGATATACATACCCGACATCAACCTCGACAGCGAACAGTCGGGCAACAGCGATCCCGGCAGCGGGGCGGTTTCTGACGGCGCTGTGTCGGACGCGCAGGGTGCTGGCGGCGATTCGGGCGCGGATGCCGGAGCGGCGGCGGGCGACGGCTCTGCCGATAGCTCGGCAGCGGGTAGCGAAAGCCCCTCGGGCGAGATCGGCGGCACGGAAATAGGCGATACCGCGGTGTCAGACATGACCGCCTATACTGCGGACGGCGGCGTGGTTGATGCCGCGAACGCAGAAGCCGCGGCAGATGGCACCGCGCCCGTGCCCGACGAGGCGGCGGCACAGAAGCTGGAAGACACGACCCTGGCGGATGTCAAATCCACCCCTCACCTTTCGCCGAGCGTCTACCGCGCGGAGATAGAGAACCTGCACAAGCAACTGGTGGCCAGCGGGGACACGGCGTTCACGAAGCAGGTGACCGACCCCAAGACCGAGCTGATCACGCTCGAATACGCCGCCTACCTCACGTCCAAGGCTGGCGACCGCAACGTGCTGTACATATTCTCGCCGCTCTACCCCATACAGTCCACTATGGACATACTGCAAAGCCAGCTCATCTACATCACCATTATCGCCATGCTCATGGCGTTCATGATCTCGTTCCTCATCTCGCGCAGGATATCCGAGCCTATCGAAAACATTACGAAGTCGGCGGAGCGGCTCGGCGAGGGCGAGTACGGCATTGTGTTCGACGGGGGCCAGTACTCGGAGCTGACGAAGCTGGCGGACACGCTGACCTACACGTCGCTCGAACTGGCGAAGAGCGATAACTTGCAGAAGGACGTGATAGCGAACGTGAGCCACGACCTGAGGACGCCGCTCACCATGATAACGTCATACGCGGAGATGATCCACGACCTGTCGGGCGGCGACCCCGAAAAGCGCAACGCGCATTTGCAGGTCATCATAGACGAGGCGGGGCGGCTGAACAAGCTGGTCACGGACTTCCTCGAAATCTCGCGCATGCAGTCGGGCGTCCAGGAGATATCGCTCACGACATTCTCGCTGAAAGAGCTGATCGAGAACACCCTGCAAGCCTATGTCGGCTTTGTAGAGAAAGAGGGATTCAAGCTCGTGTTCATTTCGAGCGGCAGCGGCGTCATACGCGCTGACTCCGAGCGGCTGACGCAGGTCATAAACAACCTCGTGTCGAACGCGTTCAAGTACAGCGGGCGCGACCGCACGGTGGAGGTCAAGATGTTCGATGAGCCGAATTATGTCAGGTGCGAGGTTTCGGATCACGGCATAGGCATAACGAAGAAGGATCTGAAATACATCTGGGAGCGCTATTACCGCGCCAGCACGAACTACAAGCGCGCGAACAGCACGGGCCTGGGGCTGTCGATCGTGAAGCAGATACTGCTGCTGCACGGCGCGAATTTCGGCGTGGAGTCCGCGCTGAAAAAAGGCAGCACGTTCTGGTTCGAGATAAAGAAGCCGACGGAAGACGAGATGGCAGATTACGACGGCGAGGGTTCACGGGAGGATGGCGCGAATGGCGAGGGCGGCGCACTGGGGGGTGCTGGCGGTCAGGGGGGTGCTGAGGTGCATGGGGGTGCTGGCGATCGGGAGGCTACTGAGGTTCATGGGGCTACGGGCGGTCAGGGGGCTGCCTGGGATAATAAGCAAGATAATGAAATAACTGGCGAGGGGCGCACCGCTTCCGCTGATGGCGCTGTTGCCGGCGACGGGGAAGAACACTCTGATGGCTAAGCGCGACACGGTTTTCGTTTGCCAGGAGTGCGGCCATGAGAGCCCCAAGTGGATGGGGCAATGTGTCTGCGGCGCGTGGAACAGCTTCGTCGAGGAGCGCGTCAGACCCGCGGGTGTCGCGAAGGGTATCGGGGGTTCTGCCGGAGCGGCAAGGCGCGCCGCCGCCCTTGGTGGCTCGGGCGGTTCGGGCGGCTTTGGCGCTGGCGCGGGGGGGTCGCTTGGCTCGGGCGGTTTGGGCGGCGGCCGGGCGCACGGTCCTGTGCGCCTGCGCTCGGTGGATTCGTCAGCGCACGGCGGGCGCGCGCCGACTGGTATCTCCGAACTGGACCGTGTGCTCGGCGGCGGCCTCGTCGCTGGCTCGCTGACCCTGATCGCGGGGGAGCCTGGCATAGGCAAGTCCACGCTGATATTGCAGGCCGCCGTGCGCCTTGCCGCGTCGCGAGGCGCGGTTCTCTATGTGTCGGGCGAGGAATCCGCCGAACAGATAAAGCTCCGCGCTGACAGGCTGTCACAGGGTGGCCAGGGGGTTCCTGAAAACCTGTACATACTCTCCGAAACCAATATCGAAAGCATACTGGCGCATATCCAGGACATCAAGCCCGTGTTCCTGATCATCGACTCGATCCAAACCATGTATACGGACTATATCGAGTCGGCGGCGGGAAGCGTTTCGCAGATAAGGGCATGCACCAACGAACTGATGGGGTTGGCAAAGCTGTCCGACATCCCCGTGTTCATAGTAGCGCACGTCACCAAGGCGGGCGAGCTGGCGGGGCCCAAGGTCATTGAGCATCTGGTGGACTGCGTGCTTCTGTTCGCGGGCGACCGTACACAGGACATACGCATACTCCGCGCACAGAAAAACCGCTTCGGCACAACGAGCGAGATAGGGGCTTTTGAGATGGCGGAGGAGGGCCTGCTTGAAATACAGAACCTGTCCGGCACGCTGTTGGACGATATGGGCGAAGCAACGGAGGGGGCGATCGCCACGGCCGTCTACGAGGGGACGCGCCCCCTGCTGCTCGAAATACAGGCGCTGACGGCGGCGGGCGGCGTGGGCTTCCCGCGCAGGACGGCGATAGGCATAGAGCTGGCCCGCCTGAACATGATCATCGCCGTGCTGGAACGCAAGGCGGGAGTGGATCTGTCGGCAAAGGATGTATACGTGAACGTGGTCGGCGGCATCAGGCCCGAGGGGACATCCGTGGATCTGGCCGTGGCGCTCGCCATATATTCCTCGGCAAAGGGCATCCCCGTGCCGCCGCAGACCTGCGCCATAGGCGAGATAGGGCTGACGGGCGAGCTGCGCTCCGTCAGGGGCGCGGACAAGATAGCGTCAGAGGCCGCGCGCCTGGGCTTCACGCGGCTAATCCTCCCGAAGAAAAACGCCGCCAAGCTGGCCTCCAAGGAAGCAAAAGCCATCCCAGCGGCCACAATAGCGGAAGCCGTAGCCGCGTTGAAAACCAACGAATAACACCCTCCGCCAGCCGCGCGCGCGTTGCTGGCGTTTTATATCGGCAGGCGGGAACTTTCGCGGTGCCCGCCTTTTGTTATTGCCTATTCCGGATATACCGGTTCGACCGTTGTTTCGGCGTCTTTGCCTTCGTAGATCACCACTTTTGCGCGCTCCGCTTCCTTTTTTATCTCCGCGGCACTTTTGACAATGCTGTCGTAGATGCCCTTCTCTTTCAGCCACGCTATGGTCTTGGCGCTCTTTTGCGTGACGTGATACGGGATTCCAAACTCGGTAATCTCGGAATTCTTCCTATATGAGCGCAACGATTCGCCCTCGCCCGACAGCGCGTAGTCGGCGTATTGATAATATGTGCCAGCGGGGCGGGTAGACACCATTTTCAGAATGAACAGATCCTCCCCCGCGTCCTTCATGTCGTTCGCGCTCATCGCCATATAGTCCTCGTCAAGGCAGGCCGCAAGCTCTTTCAGCGCTTCGGGCGTCAGCTTGTCGCGCACGTCCGTGTCGGGCGTCACATAGTCAGCATAATCTTCGTATAAAAAGGTACGGTAGCCTATATAGGGCATATCCAAGGACTCGTAGCCGAGCAGGTTCTTTATCGCGAAATACTCCTTTACGGACTTGGAGGACATCAGCCTCGCATAGGTGTTGCTGTTTTGCAGATATTTTGCCGCCAACTCATATGAGCGCGACTCCCGCGAGCCGTTTTTCAGCCCATACGCGAATTTTACGTAGCGGCTAGATTCATAATCACTATCCCAGGACGGCAAATCGAGAATATATGCTTTGTCTTTCAGCGCCTCCCTGTGAAGCTGTGCAAGCGCGGCCAAATCGCTGTCGCCGCTGACAGGGATATAATAACTCAGCCCAAAACCCTCATTGAGCCCGCCCTTATACGGCGCAAGCATGGCCCAATCGATGCTGACCGCGCCCGTCTTCACCTCCGCGGCGTTCGGCACGCGCGTTTCCATGCCTGTTATATTCGTCAGCGTACATACCATTAATACCGCCGCGGCCACCGCGAATATGCCAAACCTGCGCAGGGCTGCCAGGGTGAACACCCGCGCACTCCTGCGGACTATCATCATAGCTACCACAAACGCGATCACCGCGCCCAGCACCGCCCCAAGGATGGCGTACGGCGAAACATAAGTCATCGGATCCCGCTCGGGGTACACATCAAAGCCGTCAAACCCAAGCACTATCTCGCCTATAAACATGCCAACGAAAGCGGCTATAAACACGAAGATATATTCGACGGGGCGGGATGTGATGGACTCGCCTGACCGCTCAGACCTGAAAGCACGATACAGGAAATACGCCAGTGCCAAAGCTCCTAACGCTATCAAGAGGTACGCGGCCAAGCCCGGCGCGAGCGGATAGGACGCAACCTCCATCCTGTTTGCCTGGAAGTATGCCATCGGGTGCAGATAGGAGACGGAGTCATAAGAATTGTCGCCAAAATCAAGCCCGAACAGCCCTGTCTTAATCTGCGCCACCACGAAAAAATACAGTATCATCCACGCGAAGTTGAAGAATAGCGCGGTGATAATATGCATGGGCGCGTTGCCCGTCACCATGCCCGCAAGCACCGACACCGCGTATGTGAACAATATTATCACGCACACTTGCAGTGCCCATTTCCCCCAGTCCTCCACCAAGCGTGTATCATGTACGACGGCAAGCACCGCCAACGAGCTGATCAGGAACGGCGCCAGCGACAGGGCAAGCCCCGAGAGGAAATTGCTGATGAAATGCGTTGCCCTGCTGACGGGAAAGGAGTGTACCGTAGTCAGCCGCGCGGGCGAATGCAGGTACCTGAACACCGCCACGGCTGAGATGACGGAGGTGATAATGCCTATTGTCCCGAACCCTAAAACGGAGATGCCTGACGAAAAGGTGATTCCGGAGTCACCAATGTCAGCACTGCTGTACTGTGCCGCAATCATTTCGGGGATAACCCCAATAACGACATACACGAGCAGGGCAACCAGCCCTATCGGCCAATAGCGCCTGATATTCTCGCGCACCAGTGCGCGAGAGACGTGGCGGCCTAACGCGCCTTTTCCTCTGACCGGCGCGGGCGGATCCGCAGACTGCACTGCATCTGTTCCAGTTATTCTATTATCATCCAATGATGGTATATGTAACATCGCTGTCACCTCCCAATTCGTAAATGAAAACTTCTTCGAGCGACATTGGCACCATGTCGAATATGAGCG